>NZ_JBHLZP010000112.1:0-18689 GCF_042429965.1 Actinoallomurus acaciae | reverse complement strand
CGGGCGCGAGGCCGGGGCCGACCAGCGGCCGGGGCGTGTCCTCGGCCGGCCCCTTGCCGCGCCCGAGCCAGGGTACGGCGGCCAGGAGCAGCAGCCCGGCCGTGCGGACGACGTCGGCCGGTATGCCGTGGGTGGCGTCGTCGCCCAGCCGGAGCACGGCGTACACCACGTCGGCCGCGGACAGCACGAGCAGAGCGCAGTACGCGAGCGCGGCCGGCCGGTGGTTCGCGCGTACGGCGACGAGGGCCATCGGGAACAGCACGCAGACCAGCGCGGCGTCCAGCACCGGATAGCGCAGCTCGATGAGGTACTGGCCCCAGCTCTCCCCGGAGGTGTGGTAGAGCCGATCGAAGATCGCGACCCAGCCGACCACGAACAGGGCGCAGGCGCAGACGTAGGTGTCGGCCAGGTAGCGCAACCAGGGCCGCGGGCTGCGCGGCAGGCGTATCGGCACGAGGAAGCCCGCGGTGATCGCGATCGGCGCGACCAGCAGGAACAGGTCGGCCGGCGAGACCGTCACCACCGCACGGCTGATCACGAGCCGGGAGACGGCGTTCACCGTGGCGCCGGCGCACCAGGCCAGCGCGGCCACGCCGAACCAGCGCCACATGTCCCGGTCGATCTTGCCGGCCGCCGTCTGGGGCGTGCGTACGGCGGCGTACATGAGCGACGACGCCGCGGCGGCCGCGGCCCAGGCGGAGAGCCATGCTCCGGACAGCCCGCCGCCCCAGCCCAGGCCGAGCGCGAGGGCGTAGATCAAGGCGAGCGCCACGAGCGCTCCGAACGGCCGCACCGACGCCGGTATGTGCCCGCGCCGCCGCTCCGCTCCCTCCCCGGTCATCTCGTTGCTCCCCGCGACTTGATCATGAGCCGTCCCGCTCTGGAAACGCCTCGCAGGGCGCACATGACTCCCGGATCCTCCACCGAACCCGGTCGGCTCTCCGGCGGGCTCGCCACCGGTCTTGTCAAGTGCTTTGTCATCCTTGCGAGGCGGCGTCCCGCCCGAGCGGGACACCGGGTTTTGAGTTGCGAACCCCGCGAACCGAGGCCGGGGTCTTCCGGCTTGGCCCGCGCGGTGGTCAGGCTGGTCAGCTTCGCGGCTCAATCTACGGGCCGTATGTCACGGAGCGATTGAGGCCGGGCGTCCAGCAGGCGACGGATGACCACGGTAAGTAATCGCCGCCGTGACCTTTTGGGTGCTTTGTCCGAAATAGTGACCAAAGAGGAAACGTAGCGGCCTGTAATCGGTCCCCGGCGGGCAAAGGACCGCCGGGCAGTGTTTACCCGATCAGTAGTCGCCCTTAATGACGTTGATCGGGGGCTCCCCCGTGACAAGCCGCCTGACCTGGTCACGAACGAGTGCGACGATCCGCCGGCGCGATGCCGGCGTGGAACCCCCGACGTGCGGGGTGATGAAGACCCCGGGCGCCGCCCAGAGCGGGTGGCCGGCCGGCAGCGGTTCGGGGTCGGTCACGTCGAGTACCGCGCGGAGCCGCCCCCCGGTCACCTCGTCCAGCAGCGCCTCGGCGTCCACGACGGTGCCGCGGGCGGCGTTGACCAGCAGGGCACCGTCTTTCATGCGCGCCAGGAACGCCTTGTCGACCAGTCCGGTGGTCTCGGCGGTCGAGGGGACGATGAGGACGACGACGTCGGCCTCGGGCAGAATCCCGGGCAGCGCGCTCACAGGGTGTACGCCGTCGCGGGCGGTGCGTGCGACACGGATGATCTTGGTCTCGAACGGGGTGAGGCGCCGCTCGATCGCCGCGCCCACCGAGCCGTACCCGACGATCACCACGGTGCGGTCAGTCAAGGCGTCTGTCATGTGCCAGTCCCAGCGTCCCTCACGCTGGGCGTCGCGGAAGCCGGGAAACTCCCGCTGGGCCGCGATGATGCCGCCGACCACCCACTCGGCCGTGCTCGCGTCGTGCACGCCGCGCGCGTTGCACAGGACGACGTTCTCGGGCACGAGCGGCAGGAAGGTGTCGACCCCCGCCACCTGCAGCTGGATGCACCGCAGGTGCGACATCTCGGCGACGATCTCGCGGCTCCGCGGGGTCGCGACGAACGGTGGCACGTAGACGTCGACCTCGGCCGGGTCGCCGGGCCGTTCGTCACTCCGGCCGTCATAGACCCGCGCGCTCACGCCCTCGACGCCTTCGACGGCGTCGGCGAGCTCCCGGTCCGGCACCCAGATTCTCACTGACCCCTCCCATCCGGTGGAAAAGATCGTACGGCCATCGCTTCCAGGCCGTGACGCCGAGGTGTGACGATGGGGCATGGAGGGGCACGGACCACCCGATTCCGCCGTCCCGGAGGGCGACCACGGAGAGTCAGCACGGGCCGAACGAGTTCGCTCCGGATTGAGATGGGAACTTGACCAAAGTGAGGCTTAACACATTCGTCATCGTGTGCGCCCTGACACTCACCGGCTGCTCGTCCGGCGGATCGCCGCGCGGGGGCGGTGTCACGTCACCGCCCCCGGCTCCGACTTCGCCGTCGGCTTCGGGGGCGCGGCTCGGGACGCCGCGCGACCTGGTGACGGGGCTGTCGGTCCCCTGGGCGATCGCGTTCCTGCCCGGCGGCGACGCCCTGGTGACCGAGCGGGACACCGCACGCCTCGTGCGCGTCACCCCTGCGGGAAAGGCCACCACCGTCGGAACCGTGCCGGGCGTGTCACCGGCCGGCGAGGGCGGCCTGCTCGGCGTGGCCGTCTCCCCGTCGTACGCGAAGGACCACTGGGTGTTCGTCTACTACAGCGCCTCGTCCGACAACCGGATCGCCCGGTTCCAGTACCGCGGCCAGGGCATCGGCGCCGTGCAGACGCTCGTGAAGGGCATCCCGCGCGGGCAGATCCACAACGGCGGCCGCCTCGCGTTCGGCCCCGACCACCGCCTCTACGCCTCGACCGGCGAGACCGGACGCGGCGGACTGTCGCAGGACCGGTCCTCGCTCGCCGGCAAGATCCTCCGGATGACGCTCGACGGCAGGCCCGCTCCCGGCAACCCGTACGGCACGCTCGTCTTCTCCTACGGGCACCGGAACGTCCAGGGCCTCGCGTGGGACGCGCAGGGGCGGATGTTCGCCACGGAGTTCGGCCAGGACCGGTTCGATGAGATCAACCGCATCCTGCCCGGGCACGACTACGGCTGGCCGGTGGTCGAGGGGTTCGGCGGCGACCCCAAGCGGTACACGCCGCCGTTGCTGACCTGGCGGACCTCCGAGGCGTCTCCGTCGGGACTGGCCTACGACCACGGGTCGCTGTGGGCCGGCGCGCTGGCCGGACGGCGGCTGTGGCAGGTACCGGTCAACGCGGACGGGACGGTCGGCAGGCCGGTGCCGCACCTCGAAGGCCGGTACGGCCGCCTGCGGGCGGTCGTCACCGCCCCGGACGGCTCACTGTGGGTCAGCACGAGCAACCGCGACGGCCGAGGCTCCCCCGCCAAGGGAGATGACCGGATCCTGGTTGTTCCGGTGTCCTGAACGGGTTCTAGGCTGTCGCAGATGGACGATCGTGAGGTGACCGAGCACGCCGAACGCCACCTGGGCACCCTCCTCCGCGCGCACCCCCTGGAGAACGACTCCGGCCGTGACCTCGGTCTCGGCGTGTTCCTCTTCCAGTCGCCGTCGATGGTGACCGTGGTGACCGTCGGGCTGCGCTCCCGGATGCTGCAGTCACCGCTGCCGCTGGAGCTGGCCTGCTCGGTGCGCCCGGGGCAGGAGGACCACGCCGAGCGGCTCGTGGAGCGGTTCGCCCGGCTCTCGGTGCTCGGCGACGTCGAGCTGGAGTACGACGACGGGTTGCTCGTCGAGGAGCCGCTGGTGCCGGACACGGAGATCCGCGGGCTGCTCGCGGCGCCGCACCCGTACGCGGACGAGATGTTCAACCTGGTCCGCGACGCGGACGAGACGCTGAGCCTGCAGTTCGTCACCCTGGTGCCGATCACCGGGCCGGAGGGGGCGTACCTGCGGGACCACGAGACCGGTGAGCTGTTCGAACTGTGGGAGTCGGCCGGCACCGACCTGCTGGACCTGCGGCGTCCGTCGGCCGTCTGACCCTCTCTGGTGACCGCCCGGTCACCGAACGGGATGGCGCCGTGCCTCTTCTGCCCCTATCGTCAGTCCAATGTCAGAAGATCAGCGGCATGTGCGGATAACGCTGTTCTTGCGGCGGATCCTCAGCGCCGACGCCATGCGCCGGGCGGTCGCCGGCCCAGGCGAGGGTTTCACCGCCCGGGACTGGATCGTCGTCCTGCAGCGCGTGCGCAAGGAGGCCAGGGAGGACAACGTCGGGCTGATCGCGGCCGGCGTCGCCTTCTGGGCGATCCTGTCGATCGTCCCGCTGCTCATCGGCGTGATGGCCATCGCCTCGCTGGTCGCCGGGCCGGCCTGGGTCCACGGGCAGCTCGGTCCGCTCGCCACGATCCTGCCCCGTCCCGTCGCGCGGTCCCTGACCGACCAGCTGTCCGACGCGGTCGCGGCGATGAGCGGACAGGGCCGGACGGTGGGCCTGGTCGTCGGCCTGCTCGGCGTGCTGTGGACCTGCTCCCGCGGCTTCGGCGCGCTCATCAACGGACTGCACGTGGTGATCGACGCGGAGGACACGCGGAACGTGATCCGCAAGCGCGCGACCGCGTTCGGCATGACGACCGGGGCACTGGCGACCGCGCTGGGAGCGCTGTGGCTGGTCGCCTCCGTACCCCCGATCGGCCTGCGGGACGCCGACGTCATCGTGGGCTTCGCCATCCGCTGCCTGCTGCTGGCCGTGCTGGCGGTGGTCGGCCTGATCTTGCTGTACCGGTACGGCACGGACCGCGCGAACGCCGACTGGCACGCGGTCCGCTGGGGCGCGGGCATCGCGATGACGGGCTGGGCCGTGATGTCGGTCGCGCTGGCGCTCTACACGGCCGACACGGGCGGGAGAAGCTCGACGTACGGGACTCTCGCCGGGGCGGCGGCCATCGCGACCTGGCTGTACATGTCGTGCTACATCATCCTGCTGGGCGCCGAGATCAACGTGGAGATCGAGCGTCTGCTGGCACACCGCGCCGCCTTCCGCGACGAACCAGCAGAACCCGCCCCCGCAAACGCCGAAGCCCCACCCGGCCCGGTGACAGAACCCGCGGGGTGAAGGCCCCCGCGGGGTTGAGGGTCCCGTCCGGGCATGACGTCGTCGACGCACTCGACGCGCGTGTCCTCGACGGCTCCACCACGTCGAAGTCCGCGCAGTGCAGCGGGCCGACACGGCACGTCCTCCAGTGCCGCCGCCCCCGGGCACGGTGACGCGGGCTCGCCCCAGCGGCTCCCAGGAGGGTGCGGAACGGTGCGGGCTCCGGCCTCACGCGCGGACGTGAACATCTCCGCCGTGACGACACCCCACGACCGCGACGACACCGCCCGTCGCGTACGGAGTGCGCCGCGCCCCGGCGACGCTCGGGACAGGCGATCACGATAGGGGCGGGTGGGCGGCTCGCCGATCCGCGCATGGGCGGACGCCGAAAAGCGCCGCCGGAGGGGGCGGCGCGGCCCCCGTTTCCGGGGACCGCGTCGCGCCGGGCCGATGTCAGCCGGTCAGCCTCTGGATGATCAGCTCGCGGGCGCGGCCCGCGTCGGCCTGGCCTCGGGTGGCCTTCATCACGGCGCCGACCAGGGCGCCGGCCGCGGCCACCTTGCCGCCGCGGATCTTTTCCGCGACGTCCGGGTTACCCGCGATGACCTCGTCGATGACGGCGGTCAGCTCGCCCTCGTCGCTGACGATCTTCAGGCCGCGCTTCTCCACGACCTCGTCCGGGGTGCCCTCGCCCGCGAGGACGCCGTCGAACACCTGGCGTGCCAGTTTGTCGTTCAGCGCGCCCTCGGCGACCAGCGCGCTCACGCGGACGACGTCGGCCGGGGTGACCGGCAGCTCGGTGAGCTCGACGCCCTGCTCGGTGGCGCGGCGGGACAGCTCGTTCATCCACCACTTGCGGGCCGCGGAGGCCTGCGCGCCCGCGTGCACGGTCTCCTCGATGAGGTCGAGCGCGCCCGCGTTGACGATGTCCTGGAGCTCCTTCTCACTGAGGGACCACTCCTCACGGACCCGGGCCCGGCGGGCGGCGGGGAGTTCGGGCAGGCCGGTCAGCAGCTCGTCGACCCACTGGCGCGACGGAGCCATCGGCACCAGGTCCGGCTCGGGGAAGTAGCGGTAGTCCTGCGCCTCCTCCTTGCTCCGGCCGCTCGTGGTCGTGCCGGTGTCCTCGTGGAAGTGACGCGTCTCCTGGATCACCCGCTCCCCCGCGTCGAGCACGCCCGCCTGCCGCTCGATCTCGCTGCGTACGGCACGCTCGACCGAGCGCAGGGAGTTGACGTTCTTGGTCTCCGAGCGGGTGCCCCACTCCGAGGAGCCCACCGGCATGATCGACACGTTGACGTCGCAGCGCATCGAGCCCTGCTCCATGCGCACGTCGGACACGCCCAGCGAGCGGACCAGCTCGCGCAGCTCGGTGGCGTACGCCCGCGCGACGAGCGGCGCCTTGTCCCCGGTCGCGGGGATCGGCTTGGTGACGATCTCCACCAGCGGGATACCGGCGCGGTTGTAGTCGACCAGGGAGTAGTCGGCGCCCTGGATGCGTCCGGTGGCGCCACCGACGTGCAGCGACTTGCCGGTGTCCTCCTCCATGTGGACCCGCTCGATCTCGATGCGGTACGTCTCGCCGTCGACCTCGACCTCGAGGTGGCCGTCGACGCACAGCGGCTCGTCGTACTGCGAGATCTGGAAGTTCTTCGGCATGTCCGGATAGAAGTAGTTCTTCCGGGCGAACCGGCACCACTCCACGATCGAGCAGTTCAGCGCCAGACCGATCTTGATGATGCCCTCGATGGCGGCCTGGTTCGTCACCGGCAGGGACCCCGGCAGGCCGAGGCAGACCGGGCAGACCTGGGTGTTCGGCGGGGCGCCGAACTCGGTGGAACAGCCGCAGAACATCTTGCTCTTGGTGCCCAGCTCGATGTGGGTCTCGATGCCCAGCACCGGCTCGTACCGGGTCAGCGCCTCGTCGTACGGCACCAGCGTGGTGGTCACTTCACAGCCTCCGTGAGGTCAGGGGCCTGCGCCAGCAGCGGGCCGCCCCAGCGGTCCTGCAGGGCCCGCTCCACGGCGGCGGCGACGCGGTACGTCCGGTCGTCGGCCAGCACCGGGGCCATCACCTGCAGGCCGACCGGCAGGCGGTCCTCGTCGGCCAGGCCGCAGGGCACCGAGATCGCGGCGTTGCCGGCGAGGTTCGACGGGATCGTGCACAGGTCGGCGAGGTACATCGCCATCGGGTCGTCGGCCCGCTCGCCGATCGGGAACGCGGTCGTCGGCGTGGTCGGTGACACCAGCACGTCCACCTGCTCGAACGCGGCGTCGAAGTCGCGGGCGATGAGGGTGCGGACCTGCTGGGCCTTGCCGTAGTAGGCGTCGTAGTAACCGCTGGACAGGGCGTAGGTGCCGAGCATGATGCGGCGCTTGACCTCCGGCCCGAAGCCCTCGGCGCGGGTCAGCGCCATGACCTCCTCGGCCGAGTGGGTGCCGTCGTCGCCGACGCGCAGGCCGTAGCGCATCGCGTCGAACCGGGCCAGGTTGGACGAGCACTCCGACGGCGCGATCAGGTAGTACGCGGGCAGCGCGTAGGTGAAGTGCGGGCAGGAGACCTCGACGACCTTCGCGCCGAGCGACTCGAGCAGCTCGACCGCCTCGCGGAAGCGCGCCAGGACGCCCGGCTGGTAGCCCTCGCCGCCGAACTCCTTGACGACCCCGATCCGCAGGCCCTCGACGTCGGCGCGACGCGCGGCCTCGACCACCGGCGGCACCGGGCGGTCGATCGAGGTGGCGTCCATCGGGTCGTGCCCGGAGAACGCCTCGTGCAGCAGCGCCGCGTCCAGCACCGTACGGGCCAGCGGCCCCGGGGTGTCGAGGGAGGAGGCGAACGCGATCAGGCCGTACCGGGAGGAGCCGCCGTAGGTCGGCTTCATGCCGACCAGGCCGGTCACCGCGGCGGGCTGGCGGATCGAGCCGCCCGTGTCGGTGCCGGTGGCGAGCGGTGCCTCGTACGCGGCGACGGCCGCCGACGAGCCGCCGGAGGAGCCGCCGGGAATCTTCGCCAGGTCCCACGGGTTGTGGGTCGGGCCGAACGCGCTGTTCTCCGTGGAGGAGCCCATCGCGAACTCGTCCATGTTGGTCTTGCCGAGGATGACCATGCCCGCCTCGCGCAGCCGCGACGTGACCGTCGCGTCGTACGGCGGCTGCCAGCCCTGGAGGATCTTGGACGAGCAGGTGGTCGGCATGTCCTTGGTGGTGAAGACGTCCTTGTGCGCGATGGGCACGCCCGCGAGCGGGCCGAGCCGCTCACCGGCCGCGCGGCGGGCGTCGACCGCCCGCGCCTGCGCGAGGACGCCGTCCTCGTCGACGTGCAGGAACGCCTTGACGTCGCCGTCGACCGCCCGGATGCGGCCGAGGTGCTCCCGCGCGATCTCCTCCGCCGTCGCCTCGCCGGAGGCGAAGAGCTCCGCGAGCTCGGCGGCGGTCTTCTTGACCGTACTCGTGCTCATCACGCCTCCTCGTCGAGAATCCGCGGGACCTTGAAGCGCTGCTGCTCGGAGGCCGGAGCGCCGGCGAGCGCCTGTTCGGGCGTGAGGCCCGGCCGCACCTCGTCGGGGCGGAAGATGTTGGTCAGCGGCAGCGCGTGCGAGGTCGGCGGAATGTCCTCCGCCGCGACCTCCTGGACCCGCGCGACCGCGGAGATGATGTCGCCGAGCTGGGTGGCGAGATGGTCGAGCTCGTCCTCGCGGAGTGCCAGCCGGGAGAGCCGGGCGAGGTGCGCGACCTCGTCACGGGTGATGGCACCGCCGGAGGCTGCCTCTTCGGCGGAGCCCGTGGCGGCGTGCTCATCAGGCATAGGGAAACCGTTTCTGCGATCGATGGATTCGGTTCAATCCTAGAGGGCGTCGACCCTTGGCACCGACCGGTTTACCCAGCACTGATCGTCAGCAGGCCGCCTCTTCCGGCGCGGCCAGCTCGTGCGAGCGTTCCCGCAGCCAGGCGGTGGCGTCGTCGGCCGTCATCGGCGGCCGGAAATGGTAGCCCTGGGCGGCGTCGCAGCCCATCTTGCGCAGGAGGTTCGCGGTCGCGGCGTCCTCGACGCCCTCGGCGACCGAGCGGAGCCCCAGGGTGCGGACGAGATCCACGATGGACTGCACGATCACCGCGTCGTCACTGGTGTCACACAGGCGCCCCACGAACGAGGAGTCGATTTTGATCTCTTCGACCGGCAGGCTCCTCAGGCGTACGAGGGAGGAGTAGCCGGTGCCGAAGTCGTCCAGGCTCAGCGGGATGCCGAGCTTGGCGAGCGCGGCGACCGTGTCGGCGGCGTAGGCCGGCTCGGTCATGAGGATCCGCTCGGTGATCTCCAACTGGAGCGCGTGCGGCGGCACGGCGTGACGCATCAGCCCCGAGGCGATCGTCTCGGTGAGCGTCGCGTCGAGCAGGTCGCGCCCCGAGGCGTTGATGGAGACCTGGACCGTCAGCCCGGCCTGCCACCACTCGGCCACCTGCGCGAGGGCGGCCTCGACCACGAAGCCGGTGATGCCGCGCATGAGGTACGTCTGCTCGGCGATCGGCAGGAACTGGTCGGGTGTCAGCAGGCCCTTGACCGGGTGCCGCCACCGCAGCAGCGCCTCCATGCCGACCGGGCGGTCGTCATCGAGGAAGATCTTGGGCTGGTAGTGGAGCTCGAGCTCGCCGCGGTCGATCGCGCGGCGCAGCTCGCCCTGCCGGCCGAGCCGCTCGGGCGAGTTGCGGTCGCGGTCGGGTGAGTAGATCTCCACCCCCGTGCGGTTCTCCTTCGCCACGTACATCGCCACGTCGGCGCGCTGCATCAGGAGCTCGAAGTCGGGCGCGTGGTCGGGGTGGAGTGCGATGCCGACGCTGCCGTCGAGGTCGAAGGAGTTGCCGTCGAGGCGGACCGGCTCGCCCAGGGCGGCGCGCAGCCGGGCCGCCACCTCGCGGGCGGCGCGGGCGTCGCGTACGGACGGCAGCAGCACCGCGAACTCGTCGCCGCCGAGCCGCGCGACCAGGTCGCCGGGCCGGACGCTGTGGGTCAGCCGATGCGCGACGAGTTGCAGGAGACGGTCGCCGGTGGGGTGTCCGAGCGTGTCGTTGACCTCCTTGAACCGGTCGAGGTCCAGCAGGAACAGGCCGACCCGTTGCTGCGGCTCCTCGGCCCCCCGGCCCTGGACCGTCCTGCGCTCGGCCAGGTGACGCGCCTCGGCGAGCGCCTGCTCGGTACGGATGATCAGCAGCTTGCGGTTGGGCAGGCCGGTCAGGGCGTCGTGCATGGCCTGGTGCTCGCGGCTGAGCGAGACCGACGCGTTGAGGTAGACCGCGATGAACGGCAGCACGAACAACGGCACGAACGCCGCCGACCGGCTCATCGCCACCGCGACGAGGGGCGCCAGCCCGAGCAGCGCGGCGTGGACGAGCAGCTGGAGCCCGAAGTTCCAGCGCATCGCCTTCAGCACCGAGCCACGCTCGTGGAACGCGATCGCCGCGTTGACCAGCACGGAGTTGACGAGGAAGTACGCCGTGCCGGCGAGCGCCATCGGCAGCAGGTCAGCGCCGTCGGGGATCCACACGTGGCTCGGCGAGGCCGTGATCCCGAACGCCAGGAGGGTCAGGCCGGCCGCGGTGAAGCTGAGGGTGTACTGGCCGACGTTGAAGACGGTGCGATGCAGCGCGCGGCGGCGCAGGATGCCGGTGGCCATGGCCGCGACCGCATGGAACACCAGGGCCGTGGGCAGCCCCGCGTACACCATGGTCGCGAACGTGAACGTGGTCGAGATCGTGGCGCCGGTCGTCTCCGTGGAGCCCGGCGTGACGATCGGCTTGAGCTCACCGAGGATGATCAGGCAGGCGAGGATCCAGAAAAGCGGGTTACGGACCAGCTCCTGAAGATCGACGCTGCGAAGGAAGGCGACCGAGGCGGCGAGCGCCGCGATGCCGGCCGAAGTGACACTGACGACGTAGATCCACAACGGCGACCCGCGCCGTGGGACCGTGTCTCGCGTGTTGTTCGGGTCCTTCATCACGTCCTCGGGGGGTTACACCAAACGCTCCGCTTTCGAAGTCCGCGGTGGTGTTTGGACGGACACAGGTAGTGCTGAGGGGAGACTACGACGTTCGGGCAACTTCGCGAAACCGGTTGGGCACGTTCTGTTACGTCCGAAATCTAGGGGTCAACGGTACGACGGTAATCGAACGATACCGTACGGTATGTTGTTGCAGGTCAGAAAGCGTCGAGCCGGTCGCGGTCACTCTTCGGACGCGACCGCCACCTCCCTGGCCGCATCCGGTCCCTTTTCGAGCAGGACGCCGAAGCCCGCCTCGTCCAGGAGTGGTACGCCCAGCTTGACCGCTTTGTCGTATTTGGACCCTGGGCTGTCGCCGAACACCACGAATCCGGTCTTCTTCGACACCGAGCTCGACACCTTGCCGCCGAGGTTCTGCACGGCGGCGGTGGCGGAGTCACGGCTGTAGCCGTCGAGCGAGCCGGTGATCACCACGCTGACGCCCTCGAGCGGCCGCGGCCCTTCGCCGCCCTCGTCCTCCATGCGGACCCCGGCCCGGCGCCACTTTTCCACGATCTCGCGGTGCCACTCCTCCTCGAACCAGTCCTTGACCGAGGCCGCGATCGTCGGGCCGACGTCCTCGACCGCCGTCAGCTCCTCCTCGGAGGCCTCGACGATGCGGTCCATCGACCGGAACTCCCGCGCCAGGGCCTGCGCCGCCGTCGGCCCGACGTGGCGGATCGACAGCGCGACCAGGACCCGCCACAGCGGCTGCTCCTTGGCCTTCTCCAGCTCCTCGAAGAGCTTTTCCACCGTCTTCTTCGGCTCGCCGGCCTTGGTGGCGAAGAAGGTGACGACCTTCTCCTCCCCCGTCTTCGGATCGATCTTGGGCAGGCCGGTGCGCTGCTCGCGCACGACGGACTTGATCGGGAGGAGCTCGTCGACCGTCAGGTGGAACAGGTCGCCCTCGTTCTTGACCGGGGGGTCCTTCGGCTCCAGCGGCTGGGTGAGCGCGGTCGCGGCCACGTAGCCGAGCGCCTCGATGTCGAAGGCCCCGCGCCCGGCGACGAAGTAGAGGCGCTCGCGGAGCTGGGCGGGGCAGTTGCGGGCGTTCGGGCAGCGGATGTCGACGTCGCCCTCCTTCTGCGCCCGCAGCTCGGTGCCGCACTCGGGGCAGTGCGTCGGCATCTCGAACTCGCGCTCGGTGCCCTCGCGCAGGTCGACCACGGGCCCGACGATCTCGGGGATGACGTCGCCGGCCTTGCGCAGCACGACCATGTCGCCGATCTTGACGCCCTTGCGCCGGACCTCGTGGGCGTTGTGCAACGTCGCGTACGCGACGGTCGAGCCGGCCACCGTGATCGGCTCCATCACGCCGTACGGCGTCACCCGACCGGTGCGGCCGACCCCGACCCGGATGTCGAGCAGCCGGGTGTTGACCTCCTGCGGGGGGTACTTGAACGCGATCGCCCAGCGCGGCCACCGGCTCGTGGACCCGAGGCGCCGCTGGAGGACGAGCTGGTCGACCTTGACCACCACGCCGTCGATCTCGTACGCGGGCTCGTGCCGGTGCTCGCCGTAGTGCTCGATGTACTCACGCACCTGGTCGAGGCCGTCGACCACCGTGTAGCGGTCGCTCACCGGCAGCCCGAACCCGCGCATCAGCTCGTACGCCTCGGACAGGCTCCGCGGCTGCTCTCCGCCGGTCCACGTGCCGAAGCCGTGCACGATCATGTTGAGCGGGCGCCGGGCCGTGACACGCGGGTCCTTCTGCCGCAGTGAGCCGGCCGCGCCGTTGCGCGGGTTGGCGAACGGCGACCTGCCCGCCTCGATCAGGCTCTCGTTGAGCTTCTCGAACGCCTCGACCGGCAGGTAGACCTCGCCGCGCACCTCGAGCAGGTCGGGCACGTCGTCGCCCTCCAGCCGGCCCGGCACGGCCTCGATGGTGCGGATGTTGTTGGTGATGTCCTCACCGGTGCGCCCGTCGCCCCGCGTGGCGCCCCGCACCAGCCGGCCGTTCTCGTACGTCAGGTTGACCGCCAGCCCGTCGATCTTCAGCTCGCACAGGAAGGAGGCGACCGTGCCGACCTCCTTCTCCGCGCGCGTCACCCAGGCGCTCAGGTCGTCGGTGTTGAAGGCGTTGTCGAGGCTCTGCATCCGCTCGAGATGCTCGACGGTCTCGAAGTCGGTGGTGATCGGCGCCCCGACCTTCTGGGTCGGCGAGTCGGGCGTGATCAGGTCGGGATGCTCGTCCTCCAGCGCGCGGATCTCCCGCATCAGGCGGTCGTACTCCGCGTCGCTGATGGTCGGCGAGTCGAGGACGTAGTAACGGTAGTTGGCCTCGTCGAGCTCCTGGGACAGCTCGCCGTGCCGCTGCCGGGCCTCGTCGGGTACGGATGTCGCCACGTCTGTCTCCCTGCCGTGCGGGTGCCGCTGAGAGACAGTGTCTCGCGCGGGACCGACAGTTTGACCTGCGGCTCGCCCGTTGACGTGCCCGTTCACCGGCGAAAGCGGCGTCAGGGAGCGGCGAGCACGCGGAAACCGCCGTCGACCGGGATGCGGACGCCCGTCGCCGCCTGGAAGTCGCCTCCCACGATCGCGGCGACGACCTTCGCCACGTCCTCGGGTTCGAGCATCCGGTGCAGCACCGAACGCTCGGCGCGTGCCTTCTTCTCCGGCGTCGTCATGTGGGCCGTGGCGTCCGTGCGTACCGCCCCGGGCGCGACGACGTTCACCCCGATCCCGTACGGCCCGGCCTCCGCGGCGACGTGCCGCGCGAAGGTGTCGAGCGCCGCCTTGGCGGTGGCGTGCGCGATCGCGCCGGGGCGGGTGAGCTCGGCGCTGAGGCTGGAGACGTAGACGATCCGCCCGCTCCCCTGGCCGCGCATCACCCTCGTCACCCGCTGGGTCAGATGGAAGACGGCGGCCATCTCACCGTCCACCTTGCCGATGAAGTCCTCCCAGGTCATGGCGTCGAGCGGCGCGAACGGCGGGGGGATGTTGGCGTTGCAGACGAGCGCGTCGACGGTGTCGCGGCCCCGGACGAGGGCGGCGACCTGCTCCGGGTCGCGAACGTCGGCCTGGGCGAGCTCCGCCGTGCCGCCTTCCCGGCGGATGTCCTCCGCGACCTTCTCCGCGCTCACCGCGTCGCCGCGGTAGTTGACGACGACGTGGAAGCCGCGGCGTCCCAGCTCTCTGGCCGTCGCGGCACCGATCCCCCGGCCGGCACCGGTGATGAGGGCGACTTTCGACACTTCTCCTCCTCGCTTGCGGGGCTTCACGGTAGGGGGAGACGCTAACTTCTGGTAAGTACATACCCTGAGGTAAGCTCCGCACGTCGGGTACGGCTCGCAGGATGGAGCGGGTGGTGGCGGGACGTGAGTGACGTGTTTCACAGGGACTGCCCGGCACGCATGGTGCTCGACCACGTCACCAGCCGGTGGGGCGTGCTGATCCTCACCGCCCTGCGCGAAGGCGACCTGCGCTTCTCCGAGCTGCGCGAGAAGATCGAGGGCATCAGCGAGAAGATGCTGTCCCAGACCCTGCGCATGCTGCTGAGAGACGGTCTGGTGTCCCGCACGGTCGAGCCGTGCACACCGCCGAGGGTGACCTATGGCCTGACGACACTGGGCAAGGGCATCACCGAGCCCCTGGAGGGCCTGTCCGGCTGGATCCGCGACCACGCCCCGGACATCCTCGCCGCCCAGGCCTCCTTCGACGCCGCGCGGTGAGCGCCGTCCCTCATCCTGGAGGCACCGTGGCACGGGCCGCCCGTTCGATCACGGTCGACCGATGCAGGGCGTCCGCTCCCCGGACACGTTGCCCGTGGTCCAACGTGATCCTCAGGCGGGACATCCCGGCGAGGGGGGCGAGGTCCACCTCGCACTCCTTCCGGAAGGTCACGGAGATGCAGCATCCGCAAGGTGCCGAGACGCCTCAGCGGTGCCAGGTCGGTGAGACCGGGACACCGCCAGATCCGTAGCGTCCGCAGCGGCAGCGACGCGATACCGGTCAGATCATCGATGCGATCGTGCTCGTGGAAGCTCAGATGGGCCAGCTTCGGGTGGAAGGCCCGCATGTCGCCCCAGTAGGAGCGGCCAAGACCCGCGTTGGTCAGGACCAGTTCCCACATCTCGTCGTAGGGGCGGAGCAGGTCGCCGTCGGTCAGTCCCGGGCAGCCGTACAGGTACAGGCCTCGCAGCGACGGCTGCTCGCCGAGGCCGGTGAAGTCACGTACCCCTTCGAGCCCCTTCATTCCCAGGCCGTCCAGACGCGGCAGCCGCGACAGGGCTCCCAGGTCTGCGTCCCAGCGGTTCGGGTAGAGGTAGAGGTCCTTCAAGAACGGCAGCGCCTGGAAGACATCGAGATCCTTCAGCGCCCCGTGGAGGTTGAGCCAGACGATCTCGAGCGTGGCGTGTTCGGCCAGGTGGGTCAATGACTCCGCGGACGAATATGCGCGCACATGCGTCAAATGGGGAAGACCGGCGAGATGCTCGAGTCCCGCCCCCTTCGGCAGGAAGACGGCAAGGCGGGCCAGGCGGCGCAGGGCCGGCACCGCAGGAAGCAGCAGCGGATTCTCCACCACGATCGTCCCCTTGACGAGCGGCGCGTCGGCGAGGACCTTCTCCGCGTAGGTGTGCGGCTCGAAATAGCCCCAGGCGGTGACCAGTTCCTTCTGGACCTTCGTGCGCGGATCGGAAGAGTAGTGGGACAGGACGTCCAGGGCGCGTGGGCCGTTGACCAGCCAGGCCGTTCGTACCGTGGCGACCGCCTGGGCCTCTGACAGGTCCTCCAGCGACTCCGGAAGGCGGCGCAGGATCTCCTCGCCCGCGGAGGCGAGGCGGCGGGCCTCGGTGGCGTTTCTCGGCGGGATCAGGCGGGACACGCAGCGTTCGACGCGGTTCTGGGACTCCCGTGGTATGTCCGGGATGGTCTCCAGGCACGCCGCGACCAGCATTCTCAGGCGGTGGCCATATCTCTGTTCCGCCTCGGCGCGGTCGAGCAGGCCCGCCAGGAGCTCCCGGCGCAGTGGTCCGTTGGCGTGGCCCGCCGCCATCAGGACGGTCTCCCGCCACTGGTCCAGGTGGGCCTTTGCGACGAGCGTCTCGATGTCGGCGTCGTCGGCCGCCTGCCGGGCGGCGAGGTACTCCTGGACCGTGCGGTGCACGAAGTCGATCCGGTCCGGCACCGGCTCGCGGATCACGCCGCTGCGCTGGATCAGGTAGTCCAGGATCTCCCCGGCCGTCGCGGCGACGCGTGGCATGGCCTCCGCTCTGGCCTCGATGCGCCGCAGGGCCGTGGCCCTGGACAGTTCGGCGCGGCCGAGGACGGTGAGCCGCCAGGCCAGCTCCTGGAGCAGGCGTTCCTTCTGCTCCCGTTCGAGAACGATGCCCGGATGGCTCCGGATGCCGCGCTCGACGTCCCGGCGCTCCAGCAACAGGTCGAGGACCGCGCGGTACAGGCCCATGCGGTCGCGCGGAAGATGGGTCACGCGGTCGAGATTGAGGGCGCACAGCATCGCGGCGAGCAGTGGCGTCGTCGCCAGTGCGCGCAGGTGGGGGCCGCCCTCCAGCCGGGCTAGGAGGTTCCCCTCGTACGCGGGCAGGTCCTCCGGGGCGCACGGCAGGTTCCCCGCGTGGCGGACCGCCTCGTGCCACTGCCGGACGAGCTCGCGCAGGTTGTCCGGGGTCATCGGCTCCAGCATCACCGGCCGGAAGCCCTCCCCGGTCAGCCAGCGGCCGTCCGCCGCCGCCGGGCGGGACGTGATGATCGTCCGTACGCTCGGGTAGACGTCGAGGAGCTCGCGCAGCCAGCGGCGGAGCGTCTCTCTGCGCCCGTACGGCACCTCGTCCACGCCGTCGACGAGGAGGATCCCCCGGCCCGTGTCCAGGACGCGGTGCGCCCATCCGGCGGGCGCCAGCCCCGCGAGCGGCCCGGCGACGAGGTCCTCCGGCCGCGGCAGGGGGACCTCGCTCCAGCTGCGGAGCCTGATCAGGAACGGCACGCGCCCGTTCCAGTCCCGCAGGTCCCCGGTGAACACGCCGCGGGCCGCCGTCACCGCGATCCAGTCCAGTAACGTGCTCTTGCCCGACCCAGCCTGGCCGCGCAGGAGCGTACGGGACGAGCGGGCGAGCATCGACTCGGCCGACGCGGTCGACGGCTCCCGCTCGGCGTGGTCCCCGGTGAGCGCCGCCGTCCTCAGCGGACCGCCGTCGTCGCGCACGCGGTCCTCGGCGGTCGCGGTGAGGCTGATGTAGGCGACGCTCAGGGTGGCTCGCGGGCGGTAGTTCTCCACGCGGAGGCCGAACAGCTCGATCTCGTCCAGGGTGCCGGCGAGGTGTTCGAGGTACCGGCGCTCGAACCCGGCGTCGTCCCGGGTCCCCTGCGGGGCGTCGAGCGACCGGGCCGGGATCCGGTCGAGCGCGATCGCGATCCGGTCGCCCAGATCCGACAGGCGCGACAGCGTCTCGGCGAGGGCGCGCGGGGTGAACTCCGCGAGGCCGAGCACGATGCGGACCAGGCAGTCACAGCACTCGTCCAGGGCCACGTCGTACAGACGCGCCGCCGCCTCGCCGAGCTGTCCCTCCGGCGCGGGCACCAGCGCGCGGACGCGCCGGGCCAGCTTCACCGGGTCCGCGTCGGCCGCGAAGAGCGTCTCGTCGGACAGGTCGATCGTCCCCAGCGCGCGCTCGGCCTCGGCCAGGGCCGCGGCGCGGTCGTCGGCGGACAGGCCGCCGTACTCCTGCTCGATCAGCGGCGTCAGGCGGCGCTCCACCGAGTCGGCGATGTCCGCGAGCCGGCGTTCGAGCCTGCGGCGGGCGAAGCGGTCCGGGAACGACACCCTGATCAGCTCGGTCAGGTCCTTGCCGCGGTCGGAGGCGGCGGCGCGGGCGGCCAGCCACTCGCGGCCGGCACGTCTGGCGACCGTCCTGCCGGCGGCGGCAGCGGCCACTTCCAGTCCCGTCATCTTCGCCCCCAGCGCCGATTCGCGACAACACTCCGGAATCGACGGCCATGACGGTGCCGTTACCCGTCCTCGGAGGTCTCCAGGAGGACGCGGGCGGCCGCGCGGCAGTGCCTCAGGGCCGTACGGGCGTACGACGGGGTGGCGCCGGCCAGGCCGCAGGACGGGGTCACGACCACCGACTCGGCCAGGGACTTCGGGGAGAAGCCCAGGCGGCGCCACAGCTCGCGTACCCGCGCCACCGAGCGCTCGGGCTTCGGCAGCCTCGCGTCGGTCGCGGGGATCACGCCCAGCAGGAAGCCGGTGCCCGCCTCCACGGCCTCGCCGATGGCCTCCTCGTCGCGGAGCAGGGACGCGTCCACCGACAGGGCCTTCGCGCCGGCGGCGCGCAGCAGGCCGTACGGCACGCCGGGCGCGCAGCAGTGGACGATCGGGAACGCCCCCGCCTGGTCGATGACGCGGCGCAGCGTGTCCTCGGCGATGGGCGCCTCGACCGAGCGGATGCGGGAGAAGCCGCTCGCGGTCGGCACCGTTCCCGCCAGCACGCCCGGCAGTGACGGCTCGTCGAACTGGACGAGCAGGTCGGCGCGCGGCAGGCGGCGCCGTACGTCGCGCACGTGCGCGGCCACGCCCTCGGCCAGGGACG
>NZ_JBHLZP010000111.1:0-18816 GCF_042429965.1 Actinoallomurus acaciae | reverse complement strand
GAGGCTCCGGAGGCGACGGCGCCGCCGCCGGCCGCCCCCGCGTACGATCCGAACGACCCGATCGTCCGGGTCGAGCGGGAGACCCTCAAGCTCGCGGTGCAGCGGCCGGCGCTGCTCGGGCCCGGCTTCGACGCCGTGTCCCCGGACGCGATGCTCGTCCCCGGCCACGCGGCCGTCTCCCGGCTGATCGCCGAACTCGGGGGCACCGCCGCCGCGACCGGACCGGAATGGGCCGGCCGGCTGCGGGACGCCGCGCCGAACGACGAGGTCAGGGCCCTGGTCACGAGTCTCGCCGTGGAGCCACTGCGGTATTTCGGACTTCCGGACGACCGATACGCCCAATCTCAGCTGTCCAGATTGCAGGAAGTGCAGGTAACGCGCGAGATCGCGAAGTTGCAGTCCAAACTAGGACGGCTGAATCCGGTCGAGCACGGCGAGGAGCACCGTCGCCTGTTCGGCGATCTCATGGCCCTTGAACAGCAGAGACACAAGTTGCGTGAGCGCGGAATCGGGTCCTTGTGAGGGAAGTGGCCGAAAAATAGGTCCCCCGTTACGCGGGCACCTTGACGCACACTGTCATCGTGGGCCCTTCAGTGCTGCCAAGCGAGACGCCGTCGGTTGAGCAGGTGGCGGACCTCGTCGCACGCGGCAGAGAGCGCGGAATCACCGTCGACGACGTGGCCGCCGCGCTCGACCGCTCTGACCTTCCGGCCGACTCGGTGGACCGGGTCGTCCGGATTCTGGGAGAGCAGGGTGTCGAAGTCCTCGAGTCCAGCAGCGCACACGAGGACTCGGCGCGCGTCGATGGGGATGATGCCTCCCGTCGCGCGCCGACGAGCGATCTGGTCCGTATCTACCTGCGAGAGATCGGCCGCGTGCCGCTACTCACGGCAGAAGAGGAAGTCGAACTCGCGAAATCGATCGAGGCGGGACTGTTCGCCGAGGAGAAGGTGGCCGGCGCGGCCATCCTCGTTCCCGGCGAACGTGGCGACCTCGAACAGCTCGCCCACGACGGAGTACGGGCGAAGCAACGACTGATCGAGGCCAACCTGCGCCTGGTGGTGTCCATCGCCAAGCGCTACGTCGGCCGCGGAATGCTGTTCCTCGATCTGATCCAGGAGGGAAATCTCGGTCTGATCCGTGCCGTCGAGAAATTCGACTACACCAAGGGGTACAAGTTCTCGACCTATGCGACCTGGTGGATCCGCCAGGCGATCACGCGGGCGATCGCCGACCAGGCCCGGACCATCCGGATTCCGGTCCACATGGTGGAGACCATCAACAAGCTGGTGCGGGTGCAGCGCCAGCTCCACCAGGACCTCGGTCGCGAACCGTCCCCCGAGGAGATCGGCACGGAGATGGGCCTTTCCCCCGAGCGGGTCATCGAGATCCAGCGCGTCGCCCAGGAACCCGTGTCCCTGCAGTCGCCCATCGGAGAGGAGGACTCCGACCTCGGCGACTTCATCGAGGACGCGGACGCCGTGGTGCCCATCGAGGCCGCGGCGTTCATCCTGCTCCAGGACCAGCTCGACGGCATCCTCGGGTCGCTGTCGGACCGTGAGCAGCGGATCATCCAGCTGCGGTTCGGTCTGACGGACGGTCACCCGCGGACGCTGGAGGAGGTCGGCCGGGAGTTCGGGGTGACGCGGGAACGCATCCGGCAGATCGAGTCCAAGACATTGGCGAAGCTGCGTCATCCGACGCGCGCTCAGATGCTCCGGGAGTATCTGGAGTAACGCGTCCTGCGGCCGTGGGGCCCCTGACCGCCCTCGAGGGGAGGGCGATCAGGGGTCCTTTGCGAGGTCACGGTACGTTTGTCCCTTCCGTTTGTCGGGGTTTGAGGGGAAATGGTGAGCAAGCTCGCACCTGGCCTTCAGGTGCGCGGCTTGACGAACTGAGCTTAGGTGAGGCTAACTTAGGCAGACCTAACCCCTTTTTCTCATATGCTGGAGACCCCATGCGCCCTGCCCACGTGATCGCCGCCGCGGGTGCGGTCATCGCCTCGCTGTCCCTGTTGTCGGCGTGCGGGAAGGACGATGCGGCGGGCGGCAAGAGCGGCGCCATCGCGGTCACCGCCACCGACTCCTCGTGTGAGGTCGGCGCCAAGAGCGGCGCTGCCGGAGCCACCACCTTCAAGGTCACCAACAAGGGCTCCCAGGTCAACGAGCTGGAGATCCTCGCGCCCGACGGCAAGATCGTCTCCGAGCGGGAGAACATCGGCCCGGGCACCGGCGCGGAGATCACCGTCTCGCTCTCCGCTGGCACCTACAAGGTCCTGTGCAGCGCCGGGATGACCGGCAGGGGGCCGTCCCAGACCTTCACCGTGACCGGCAAGGGCAAGGCGACCGACCCGCGCCTGGACGCGGCCGTCGCCTCATACCGGATCTACATCGGCGAACAGGTCGACGACACCCTCGCCAAGACCAAGAAGTTCGCCGCCTCGGTGAAGAAGGGCGACATGGCGGGGGCCAAGGCCGAGTTCGCCCCCTCGCGCTTCGGCTGGGAGGCCATCGAGCCGGTCGCCGAGTCCTTCGGCGACATCGACCCGAAGGTCGACACCCGCGAGGCCGACCTGGAGAAGAACCAGAAGTGGACCGGCTGGCACCAGATCGAGAAGGCGCTCTGGAAGACCGGGTCGTTGAAGGGCGAGGGCCCGTACGCCGACGACCTCGTCAACGAGATCGGCATCCTCAAGCAGCGTGTCGGCACCGCCTCGATCACCGCCACCTCCATGGCCAACGGCGCCAAGGAGCTCCTCGACGAGGTCGCCACCGGCAAGATCACCGGTGAGGAGGACACCTTCTCCCACACCGACCTGAGCGACTTCAAGGCCAACGTCGACGGGGCGCAGAAGGCGTTCGAGCTGCTCAAGCCGGTCGTGCAGGAGCGGGACGCCGCCCTGACCTCGGACCTGACCGACGAGTTCGCCAAGGTGCAGAAGCTGCTGACCAAGTACGAGAAGGGCGACGGGTACGTCTCCTACGACACCGTCGGCAAGAGCCAGCGAAAGGAGCTGTCGGACGAGGTGAACGCACTGGCCGAGCCGCTGTCCAAGCTCGCGGGAGTGGTCGCCAAGTGACCGAGGTCTCCAGACGCCGGCTGTTCGCCTACTCGGGTGTGACGCTGGCCGCGGGCGCCGCGGCCGGCGCCGGCCTGGTCAGCGCCGCCCAGGCCGTCGAGGAGCCCTCGGACGACGGGCCGGTGCCGTTCTACGGCGCCCACCAGGCCGGTATCGCCACGCCCGTACAGGACCGCCTGCACTTCGCCGCCTTCGACGTCGTCACCGACGACCGCGACCGCCTCGTCCGCATGCTCAAGGAGTGCACCGCGGCCGGCGCCGCGCTCACCGCCGGCCGCCCGTACGGCTCGGCCTCGGGCGGCCTGCCCGAGTCGCCGCCCGACGACACGGGGGAGGCCCTCGGCCTGCCGCCGGCGCGCCTGACCCTCACCGTGGGCTTCGGCCCCACGCTGTTCGAGAAGGACGGCAAGGACCAGTTCGGCCTCAAGGCGCGGCGTCCGGCCGCGCTCGCCGACCTGCCGCGCTTTCCGGGAGACGCGCTCGACCCCGACCGCAGCGGCGGCGACATCTGCGTCCAGGCCTGCGCCGACGACCCGCAGGTGGCGGTGCACGCGATCCGCAACCTGGCCCGGATCGGGTTCGGCGTCGTCGCGGTGCGCTGGTCCCAGCTCGGCTTCGGCAAGACGTCCTCCACGACGCCGGACCAGCAGACGCCGCGCAACATGTTCGGCTTCAAGGACGGCACCCGCAACATCTCCGGCGGCGACGACAAGGCGCTCGGCGAGCACGTCTGGGCCTCGGCCAAGGACGGCACGCCGTGGATGGCCGGCGGGTCCTATGTCGTCGTCCGCCGCATCCGCATGCACATCGAGACCTGGGACCGTACGTCGCTCAAGGAGCAGCAGGACACCTTCGGCCGTACCAAGGGCGAGGGCAACCCGTACGGCGCCAAGCGCGAGCACGACCCGGTGCCGCTCGCCAAGCTGCCGGCCGACTCGCACGTACGCCTGGCGCACCCCGACAGCAACGGCGGCATACGGATCCTGCGCCGCGGCTACTCGTTCACCGACGGCAGCGACGGCCTGGGCCGCCTCGACGCCGGCCTGTTCTTCATCGCCTACCAGCGCGACCCGCGCAAGCAGTTCGTCGCGCTGCAGAACAGGCTCGCCGACAGCGACCACATGAACGAGTACGTCCAGCACGTCGGCTCCGGCGTCTTCGCCTGCCCACCGGGTCCGCGCAAGGGCGGCTACTGGGGAGAGACACTCTTCGCCTGAGCCGATCTGATCCGTCGCGCGAACCGTGTTCGGGGCGCTCTCGCCGGGGTCCGGACCGGCTGATCGGCGAGGTGCGGCGTCCCTGGCGCTGGACCTGGACATCCGGACGCCGCTGTTCCGGAGCGAGAACTGCGCCGGACGCTGCGGCTGGTCGGCGAAGGACGGGCGGAGCGGGGCCTCCGCCGGGCGGTCCGCGAGCACGCCGACGTGATCGCTCATCTGGATCTTGACGCCGAGGGGCTGATCGGCGCCTCCAGGCCGGTCAGCGCGGTCCCCCGCCGGATCCGGCGGGGGACCGCGCCGCCGGTAAAAGGCGACGTGCGGGCCCTTCCTGCCTCTTTCCGGGACTTTGGGCGGATCGGGCATCGCCGACGGTGCGGACGTTCCGTACGCTGTGATAATGGGGCTGCGGCTCATGGGCGACGAGACGGCCGTATGGGAGGCCGCCGCACGCGTGCTCGACGCGAACTGGACCGGCACGGCCACCCTTCCCGCACCGGGGCTGTACCCGCACCAGTGGAGCTGGGACTCGGCCTTCGTCAGCCTGGGGCTGGGCCGGCATCGGCCCGAGCGGGCCCGGATCGAGCTGCTGTCGGTGTTTCGCGGGCAGTGGGCGACCGGCCTCGTTCCGCACATCGTGTTCAGCTCCGGTGTGGCGGGCAACGCCTTCTTCCCGGGGCCGGAGTTCTGGCGCAGCCACGCCCAGCCGGACGCCCCGCGCGGCGTCGAGACCTCCGGGCTGGCCCAGCCGCCGTTGCAGGCGCTCGCCGCGCTGCGGCTGGCGCAGGGCTCCGGCGCGGACGAGCACCGGGCGTTCCTGACCCGGCTGTACCCGCGGCTCGCCGCCCAGCACGCCTACCTCGAACGCGAGCGCGACGTCGCCGGGTTCGGGCTGGTCAGCCTCTGTCACCCGTGGGAGTCCGGGCTGGAGAACAGCCCGGCCTGGGACCGGCCGCTGCAGGCCGTCGAGCCGCCCCGGTCGCCGTTCACGCGGGAGCAGAGCGCCGACGGGGCCGTCGCCGACCGGAACGTGTCGCTCGTACGGTCGATGCGCGACGCCGGGTACCGGGCGGAGTACCTGCGCGACGACCATCCGTTCGTCGTGGAGGACCCGCTGTTCAACGCGGTGCTCCTCGCCTCGACCCACGCTCTGGCCGAGGTCGCCGAGCTCGCCGGCGCCGACCCGGGCCCGCACCGCGAGTCGGCGCAGCGGATCCACGGCGCGATGCTCGACCGGCTGTGGGACGGCGGATGCTTCCGCGCCCGCGACGTCCGGACGGACGAGCTCATTCCCGCCGCGACGATCGCCGGTTTCGTACCGCTGCTGGACCCCGAACTGCCGGCGGCGATCGTACGGAGCCTGGCCGAGCTGCTGCTGTCCGCGCGGTTCGCCGGCGCGACGGGATATCCGGTGCCGACCTGCGACGTCCAGTCGGCGGTGTTCGACCGCGGATCGTACTGGCGCGGCCCGACCTGGGTGAACACGAACTGGCTCGTGTGGCTCGGCGCGCTCACCCACCACCTGGACGCGGTCGCGGACCTGCTGCTGGGCTCGACCCTGCGCCTGGTACGCCAGTCGGGGTTCCGCGAGTGCTTCGACCCGTTCGACGGCACCGGCCGTGGCAGCCACGACTTCAGCTGGTCCGCCGCGCTCGTCCTGGACCTGCTCGGCTCGCGGCGGTGCCCGTGAGACGGCGCCGTCTCCGGCCGCCGGGTGACGTGGAGCGTGCCCGGCGCCGGTAATGGGACGGGCATGGCGCGGGCATGGGGCGGTAGCGTGAGCGCATGCGACTGACACGGCGGCGGAGTCTGCCCGAAGGCCTGACCCTCGGCAGGGGAGAACGGGTCCTGGCGGTCAGCGGTGAGACGGTCGCGACCGACGCCGCGCTGCACTTTCAGGACGGCGCCGGATTCACCCGCCTGCCGTGGGAACGCGTCGAGCAGGCCGCGTGGAGGGACGGCGTCCTGGCCGTACGCGAGGTCGGCGGCGGGCGGCACTCCGTCCACCTGTCCGAGCCGGGCTCGGTCCCGGAGACGGTACGCGAACGGGTCACCGCGACGGTCGTGGTGAGCACCCACGTGAAGCTGCCCGGCGGTGGCGGCGTACGAATCGCGGCCCGGCGCCCGGCAAAGGGCGGCGGCGATCCCCGCTGGACGCTGGTCTTCGACCCGGGCCTGGACCCTTCCGACCCGGGCCTGCTCGCCCAGGCCGAACAGGCAATGGAGGAGATCCGCCGCCAGACGGGCCTGTGAGCCTCACTGATCGCCGACCGACACGCCGCCGGGGTCCCTGGATACCTCGGGCGATCTTCGTGGGCCCAGCGGGGTGTGGTGGCCGTAGCGGTACCTGAGTGGCTAACCGGAGACGCACGGCCGAGCGCACCGCCGGTCACCGGCCCTGCCTTGGCCCCGCACCACGCCTAGTGCGGTGACCACACACGTTCGCCGGGTTTGGTCATGCGGCCTTTGGTCGCGGTCGGCCCCGGCGTTGTTGTCGTTGGCTACGGATGCGGGGGCGTTCGCGGCGTTGGGCGGCGGGGTCGTCGGGGTGGCGGGTGTTGGCGTTATGCCGCCGTTGGTAGGCGTGCAGGCGGTGGGCCAAGGCGGTGTGGCTGGGATGGTTGGAGTCGGCCATCGCGAAGGTCCGCAAGGGCCCGAACTGTCGAGGGAGTGGTCACCGCCTTTACGGGCGCGGATCACGCCCCGTACTCGCCGTGGAGGTAGCGGATGCGGTGGGTGCGGCGGTAGATGGCCGGCAGCCGGTCCGGTCGGGACCGCTTCGCCCATGCCGAGCCGTGGCATGGGCGGATCGCTAGCGGGCCGAACTGGTCGAAAGTGAAGCAGCGGTCGGGAAAGTGGCTGGTGACGTACTCGACCCGGTCCCGCTTGGCGTCCTTGCCCGGGTCACGCGATTCCTTCCAGGTGCGGGTGCGTTGGAAGGAGATCCCGCGTGAGTGCGGGATCTGCCGAAGTCGTTCCCGGCCGATACCGATTGGGGGGCCGGGTAGTCGGCGAGCTTGCGGATGCTCCAGTGCGTGAACGGACGCCCCGGCTTCGCCGGGCCCGTGGTGGCCGTCTCGATGATGAGCTCCACGTCATCAGTGCTGATCAGGCGGGGACGGCCACCGCCCACTTAGGGTCCCCGCAGGCCAGTCCCTGTTCATTGAACGCGTGGATCACGTCCCGGACAGTGTCTTCATCCGCGGCGACCGGTCGGGCGATCGCCCGTATCGGCGTCCCCGGACGCAGACGCCATGACGATCACCGCCCGACGAACCCGAATCGACTCATGGCTTTCCCCGCCGCACGATCTGCTGCAGCCGCTGACCCTCCTGGTCGGTCAACCGCCGTGCCCGGACCGGTACTGCCACCCGAGGACCTCACTCACAACAGCGATCCGGTCGCTATCGAGACCCGACAAACTCCGCAACTACGGATGCCGACCGGCGTGTCACCAGACCCGGTGAACGCATGTGGTCACCGCACTGGCGGACGCCGGGTGGCGGGTCGTTCGTGGCGTCTCTGCCGTGCCCGCCGGGTCGGTGTGGGGGCGAGGTCTGCTGGGGTGGAGACCGGTGTCTCTGTCTAGTGGGGTCGCTGGGTGGTGGGTCGGTCGTGGTGTCTCTGCCGTGCCTGCCGGGCCGGGGGAAGCCGCGGGTTCGCTTGATCCGCGCCGTGGCCGGCGGGCAGGTTCGGTGGAGGGTGGGCCGGGGACCCCGTACCGGGGCCTTTCCGAGCCTGCCGGATCGGGAGCGATCGGGCGGGGTCCGCCGGCTGGGTGGCTTCGGGGTCAGCTGATGTCGGCGGTGTCCTGGCGGTCCCGGTGGATGCCGGGAACCCGGTCGCCCACCTTGTCGCCCACCTTCTGTCGGGCCGTGTCGGCCAACTCGCCGGCCCGGGCGCGCAGGATGCCGGCGGCCTCCTGAACAGTGGGGTTCTCCGCGACACGTCGGGAGAGCCGCTTGATCTGCTCGTAGCGCTCCCGCCCCGCGTGTGTGCCCAGCACGTATCCGACGGCTGCTCCCGTGAGGAACCCAAAGCGATACTTCATGGCCATCTCCTCTGCCGGTCGAGTTAAGACATACCCCCCGCCCGCTCTGACAGTCGGGGAGGAAACGAGCACCCCTGGAATACGCTAACCTTGGAAGCCGTCGGGACGACCGCACGAAGCGGCTGTCGCGCGATCCTCCGTAGCTCAATTGGCAGAGCAGCCGGCTGTTAACCGGCAGGTTACTGGTTCGAGTCCAGTCGGGGGAGCCGAGGCGGGCTGTGATGCTCGCCGTCCCTTGGAGCGGCTTCGCTTGGGCCCGCTGTGTTTGTCCAGGGGGGCGACCCCCTGGAACCCCCGATGTGGGGCTCTGCCCCACGCCCTCTTCCCGTCGGCCGTTCGTGGTCTGGCTTTTGTGGTGTTTGTCCTGGGGCTCCAAATTCTGGAGCGGGGTGCCTTGTCCTTTGACGCGGTGGCTGCTTCTGGCTGGGGGCGGGTGCTGGGGGTTTGTGGAGGTTTCTGGTGTGGGGGGGTGCTTGGGGGGTACGGGGGGGCTTGTTGTTTTGGTTGTGTGGGGCTTGGGGTTCTCTTCTGTCAAAGTTTGATCACGAGTCGGTGAACCTTTCGCGGGCTCCGGCCGTATCAAGGGGTGGTGGGGATGTGCAGGCCTCTACTTCCAGAGGATGAAGCGGCACGTGTCCCCTCTCCGCCCCTCGGTGGACGAGGTCCCGCCCAAGACCCGCCTGACGGGCGACGTTAGAGGAGGTGCGCGCTGCCATGCTTGGGATCGGGAGAAGGAATCGGCGGCCTTACATCGCTCTTACCTCCCACCCGCAAGACTCTGAAGTACACACCACTCTCGGGGGTGACAGGTGAAGGTTGACTCGGCGGCATGGACGCCGCCCAGCTGGGACGGGATCGTGCGTGAGCACTCCGCGCGCGTCTACCGCCTGGCGTACCGGCTGACCGGAAACCAGCACGACGCCGAGGATCTCACGCAGGAGGTCTTCGTCCGGGTGTTCCGTTCTCTGTCGAACTACACTCCCGGCACGTTCGAGGGCTGGCTGCACCGCATCACGACCAACCTGTTCCTTGACCAGGTCCGTCGCAAGCAGCGCATCCGCTTCGAAGGGCTCGCCGACGACGCGGCCGAGCGGCTGCGCGGCCGCGAGCCCAGCCCGGCGCAGGCGTACGACGACCAGCATCTCGACGGCGACATCCAGACGGCGCTCGACGCCCTCGCCCCGGAGTACCGCGCCGCGGTGGTCCTGTGCGACATCGAGGGCCTCTCGTACGAGGAGATCGCGGCGACGCTCGGCGTCAAGATGGGCACCGTGCGCAGTCGTATCCACCGTGGCCGGGCACAGCTCCGCGCCGCGCTCGAGCACCGGGCCCCGGAGGTCCGCGGCAAGACTCCCCGGCGCAAGCCTCGTCGCGTCGGCCGGCTGCGTACCAACCCGGCCTTCACGACGCCCTGACGCCGGCGCCGCCACACGCGCCCGACCGGACCGGCGACAGCGGGATCGGTCCGGCGCGGAGACGACGTGTCCCGGGAGCGTGAGCCCACGCCCCGGATCCCGCCGTCGAGTGCCTGCCCGGCCCTCGACCGTACGGGGCCCGGCGCGATCATCGCGGTTCAGGCCACCGTGACCGGGTGCCTCACGACCGCGTCGAAGAGATAGCCCAGCGTGTTGTACCGGGCGGCGTCCGGCTGGGTCGTCCCGGTCACGTCCGTCGCCCTCGCGAGCAGTGTGTGCGGGCCGGTGCCACGGGAACTCCCAGCGGAGC
Source organism: Actinoallomurus acaciae (assembly GCF_042429965.1). NCBI lineage: Bacteria > Bacillati > Actinomycetota > Actinomycetes > Streptosporangiales > Thermomonosporaceae > Actinoallomurus > Actinoallomurus acaciae. Next base: position 8,744 of record NZ_JBHLZP010000111.1, on the reverse strand, counting down.
CACCCGCCGGGCCCGCCCCGCCCGTGCGTACGGGCTCGCCGCCGGCTCGTCCCGCCGTCGGTGCCCACCTCGACGTGCCGGACCGCCCCGTGACCGGACCACGACCGGCCGTGCAACACGGTCGTACGGCCCGCGCTCAGCGTCGCGTCCCACGGCAGCTCGAAGGCGCTCTTGACCACCTGACGCGTCACCGGCGCGCTGCCCCGGGCGGATAGCCGGGTCCGAACAGGCGGTAGTACTGCGTGTTCCAGGGAGAGAACAGCGGGGCGTCCGACACCTCGATGTCACCGACCCACTAGGGCACCACCAGGCGTACCGGGAAGCCGTGGTCGGGCGGCAGGGGCCGGCCGTTCATCTCGTACGCGAGCGGCGCGTCGTCCAGGGCCCTGGCGATCGGGATGGGGCGGCGTACGCGTCCGTGGTTCGTGCCGGCGTCGACGTGGTCGGGATCCAGGCCGCGCGGCATGACGTCGACGGCGCGCTTCGTCAGGCCGGCGCGTTCGAGCACGGCCGACAGCGGCACGCCGCGCCAGCGTGCGACGCCGATGGCGCCGAGCTTCCACGCGGTGCCGCTGACCTGCTGGTTCTGCTGGGTGGTGTGGAAGCGCGGCCGTTGCCGGTGCACTCGATGAACGCGCTGAGCTCCCTGGCCGGCAGGCCGAGCAGGTCCTCGTAGGAGAACTCGACGGCGCGGTCGAGCGTGGGGGAGCCGTGCAGCCCGTCGCAGAAGAGCCGCAGCCGCCGGCTCCGTACGTCGATCAGCGGCGTGCCGGTGTGGTCGCGGACGAAGAACCGGTCGATCGGCGTGTGGTAGCCGCGGCCGCGCATCGCCTCCCAGCGCATCTCGGCGTTGCTGCCGTGGACGACGAACAACTCGGGCGGGAGCGGTTTGACGATCGGGCCGGTCGCCGTGGCCGCCGCCGGACGCGGCGCCATGCCGCCGACCGCCACCCCGAGTCCCACGGTGGCCGACATGCGGAACGGGGCTCTGCGGGACATCGCGTTCCGCGCCCGCCACTGCGCCGCGCGCAGCCGGTCGTAGGCGGCCTCATTCCTCAGGTCCATGCCGCGATCCCGCCATGTCTGTTTTGTCGACCTGAGCAGTAGGGAAACTCCCGATCTTGTGGTCCACGGACGCGGTAGCGGGTGTGTGCTCGTTGGATGAGCTGACGTACGGTGACGAACGTCGCGGCGAGGTAGAGGCAGAAGTCGACGATCTGGCCGTTCTTGCCGGTCATCCGGCGGAGCCTGCCGTAGCCGTTCATCCGCTTGCCGGGTCGGGGCGAGCAAGGATGAGTCGTGCCGGTTCGCGCCCGCTGACACCACTGCGACAGGGATCTCATGGCCTTCGAAGCACACTGAGCGTTTCAGACCGCCCTTGTGGCGGTCAGGTCCGCGTGGCGATCCGCTCATATCCCGACCCGTGCACCAACGCGTCGATAACGTGCTCGAACACCACTCCGGTCCGGAATTCGCCGCCGGTGGCAACCCCGCGGGTGCGCAGGGTCGAACATCGGCGGAACGCCTCCACGGCCGCACCGCGGCGCGTTGACCACTTTGCGGGGATGGCTCGCGGGCCATGCCACTACGATCCTCATCGTGGCAGATAAGCCGAGTGGCCTTATTTCCGGAGCTTCGGAAAGCGTCGTGCTGCGCCCACCGACAGGTCTCCGCCGGCTCGCCTGGGTGGTGGCGGTGTTCGCGGGACTACTGCTCCTCGCGGCCGGCCTGGCGCTCCTCATCGGTGCCATAATGCCCGGTTTGTGTATCGCGGCCACCGCGATGTACCTGGCGGGGACGACGGTGGGGATTCTGAGCGGTCGCGCCGAGCTTCGGCAAAATGGCCTGCTCAGCCGGGATGACCCGTTTCGGAAGACCTCGCTGTCCTGGGATGAGATCGGCGAATTCAGGACACGCGCCGGGCTGTTGACGGAATCCATCGTGGCAGTACGGGCCGAGGGCGCGCCGGTGACGCTAGGGGCACCGATCCGCTTCCGGTTCGGGTCCGCACCGGCGTTCCACGCCGCGGTCGTGGAACTGTCCCGCCGAGCCGATGTATCGGTTGCTCGCGGCCGGCGGTCGATGCGGCGTGTCCTCATCAGGATCGCGCTGCTCGCAATATTCGCCCTGTTGTTCGTCAAAATGGATCCGATCTGGCACCACGACCGATGGCCGGGAAGAAGGGAGGCCGACAGCCTCCCGGACGCCTGCAAGACGTTCGCGGCCCATGCCCGGCAATTGTTCCCCAAGCTCGCCGCACATCCCTCTCCTGCCAGCACCACGGGATTCATTCAGGAGAACGATTGCAACTGGGGCGGTTCCTCGCTCTCGCTCCATTACACGCTGTTCCGCTACGCCCTCGGACAGGACGGTGGAATCGAGCACGCCAAAAGGTGGTATCGCGAGCAAACGCCCCAGACCACCGCGGATACGAACGTGTCCCTGCACGGCCTTGGGGACAGGGCTCTGCTGACCGTCTCCGGCACCGTCCGGGCGAGGCAGATACAGATCACCGCGCGCAAGGGCAACGTCGTCGCCTGGATCGTCTACATGCCACCCGCGGGCAAAGACGCCAAGGACACGGCGGTCGCAGCGGCCGAACAAATGGCCCGCGAAGCCCTGGGTGAGGTCGTCTTGCACTGACGGCCACGGCGACAAGGAGAGCCCGGTCGTACCCGCGGAGGTCGCGGAGGCGACTCGGGGCGCCTGGGCGTCGGAACCGGCGACGGTCCGCTCCGGTCGCGCTGCCGAAGAGCGACCCCGGCGTCGTGCGCGTCGTACGGGCGGCTGAACACGCTCCGCGAGCGTCACGGAACAACCCGAAGATCACGGATGGTCACAAACCATGATTAACGGATTCCGTGCCCTGTGGTCTATTACCACAACCGGCGCCCCTCATTTGCCGGTTGCTCTAAGGTGCCCCTTATGGCGGTGATGTCCGAAGAAGTGGTGGCCGAACTCGAGCGTGCGCTGCCCGCCGGGCGGGTGATCCGGGACGCCGAGGTGCTGGCGTCGTACGCGCACGATGAGGCGGAGTGGGCGCCGTACGGGCGCCCGGCGGCGCTGGTGCGGCCGCGTGAGACGGCCGACGTCCGCGAGGTGGTGGCCCGCTGCGCCGTACGCGGGGTTCCGGTCGTCGCCCGGGGTGCGGGCACCGGGCTCTCGGGCGGGGCCAACGCTCTCGACGGATGCGTGGTCATCTCCTTCGAGGCGATGAACGCCGTGCTGAGGATCGACGCGAACGAGCGGCTCGCCGTCGTCCAGCCCGGTGTCGTGAACGACGACCTGCGGAGTGCGTGCGCCGAGCACGGCCTTTGGTACCCGCCGGACCCGGCGAGCGCGCCGTGGTCGACGATCGGCGGCAACGTCGCGACGAACGCGGGCGGGCTGTGCTGCGTGAAGTACGGCGTGACGCGCGACTACGTGCTGGGCCTGGAGGCGGTCGTCGGGCGCGGCGACGTCGTACGGCTCGGGCGGCGGACGGCGAAGGGCGTGGCCGGGTACGACCTGGCCGGGCTGCTGGTCGGCTCCGAGGGCACGCTCGGGATCATCACGGAGATCACCGTACGGCTGCGGGGCGTGCGGGCGGCCGAGCGTACGGTCGTCGGGTACTTCGACTCGGTGGTCACCGCCGGCGAGGCCGTGGCCGCGGTGGCGTCGGCGGGCATCGTGCCGAGCGCGCTCGAACTGATCGACCGGCACTGCCTGCGTGCGGTGGACGAGTGGCGCAACATGGGGCTCGCGGACGGCGGGGACGTGCTCCTGCTCGGCCGCTGCGACGCTCCGGGCCAGGCCGGTGAGGAGGAGGCCGACGCGATGCTGGCCTGCTTCGAGTCGGTGGGCGCGACGTGGAGCACCCGATCGACGGACGCGGAGGAGGCCGAGGCGCTGTTCACCGCGCGCCGCCTCGCGTACCCGGCGCTCGAACGCCTCGGCCCGGTGCTCTCGGAGGACATCTGCGTCCCGAAGATGCTCGTCCCGGACATGCTGGCGCGCATCGAACGCATCGCGGGCGAACACGACATCCACATCGCCAACATCGCCCACGCCGGCGACGGCAACCTGCATCCCCTGATGATCACCCCTGTGGACGACGAGGCAGCGCGTGTCCGCGCCCAGGCGGCGTTCGAGCAGATCATCGACGAGGCGATCGGCCTGGGCGGCACGGTCACCGGCGAGCACGGCGTCGGCCTGCTGAAGCGCCGCGGCCTGGAAGTGGAGGCCGGCCCCGTGGTCCTCGACATGCACCGCGCGATCAAACAGGCCCTCGACCCGGCGGGCATCTTCAACCCCGGCAAGGTCTTCGCCGTCGACGGCTCCGCGGGCTGACCGGGATCGGCTGAACGACAACCCCCGGTTGACATTGACAACCCGGGGTTGTCATACTGACGTGCATGAGCAAACCGATCGAGACATCGGAGCAGGCCGAACTGATCGCCCGGTTGAAAGAGGTCCGGGCTCAGGCGATCGAACACGCGCGGATCGCGCAGGACCTGGCCCGCGAGCGCCGCCGGATCATGGAGCAACTGCTGGGGGAGGGGTTCAACCAGGCGGACCTCGCCCGCGAGCTGGGCGTGACGCGCCAAGCGATCCAGAAGATGATGAGCGTCGGCCGAAAGAACTCCCACGCCTGAGACGCAAGGGGTTCACTCGACGACGCCGGCCGACGTGAGCTGCGGATCAACGCCGAACCGCACGTCCGTGAAGATCTGCGGCCACGTGAACGGCCGCCGCTGTCCGAGCGGATGGACCGGGGCCGGGTCCCGCCCGGTGTTCGCCGAATGATTACCGGCCCGGCGACGGCGCATCGGGTGATCCGGCGCATGGCGCGGTCCCGCGTCCCCCTCGATCTGGGCTGCCACTACGTGGGCGGCCGCCCACGCGCCGTGGCCTAAAGGCTCGGGCGGTAGAGGGCCCAGAGCTCCCCGAGGAAGAAACCCGCGAAGCGTTCGAGGGCGCCCGGCCCGTGCGGGCCGGTGGTGCGGAACGTCGTCAGCTGGCGGGCGAAGTCCTCCACGCTCAGATGCAGGATGCCCGCGCCCACGATGGCGGCGTTGTCGTCTCCGCCGTCCGGGACGTGGCCGTCCAGCAGGCGGAAGTAGAGGGTGGTCGTGTCGGGCCAGACGCGGCTCGCCGGATGGTGGCGGATGTCCTTCCAGCCCGAAAGGGTGCGGGGCCGGTTCTTGTCGTCGGTGAAGTGCAGGCGGTATCGCATCAGGCGGCGATCCGGCGCATCTCCCGGCGAGAACAGGTTGAACCAGCCCCGCTCGACTTGACGCCGGCCCCCGCAGCCAGCGGCGTCAATCCATCCCTCGGCCTGAGCGGTGTGCTCGGGCTCCTTCAAGAAACGCTCCACGTCGTCGACCGTGATCGTCAGCCGGAAACCGAGCGCGCGCCCGGCCTCCCGCCCGGCTGCCTCTCCGGCTCCGGGAGCGTTCTCCCCGTCGGTGTAGAACCCCTTCATCTGTTCGGTGAACGACAGTGACGTGCGATCCGGGGAACCCCCAGGCTTCTCCGGCTCGCGCGCACCGCCGTTCATCGACCTTCCAACCGGGTGCACGCGAGCGTGGCCGGTCGTCTCGAGCAGGCGGGTGGACATGCGGTCCGCCAGCGCCGCGATGGTCAGTGACGGGTTGGCGCCCACCGAGCCCGGCACCGCCGCCCCGTCGGCGATGTAAAGCCCCGGATGGCCGTACACCTCGCCCCACGGGTCGCAGACCCCCTCGTCGGCGTGCCGTCCCATCGGCGCGCCGCCCAGCGGGTGCACGGTCACGATCCGCTTGCGGAACCAGACCGGGTTGTCGGCGTAGCGCGCGCCCAGCACGTGGGCGATGCGCCGCATCGTGGCCCGGACCCGGTCGAAGTACGCCTCGCTGGTCTCGGTGTTCCACTGGACGTCGAGGTTGCCGCCCCGCAGCTGGAGCAGGCCGTCGGGCACGTCGCGGCCCATGCCGAGCAGCGGCAGCGAGCTGACCGACAGCGCCCCGTCGCCGATCAGCTCCGACAGCTCCTTGGAGGTGCGGCTCTGCGGCGCGTGCGAGATGAAGGCGCGGAACCGCTCGAACAGCACCCGGACGATGCGGGCGACCTCGTGCGTGACCTCGGCCTCCTCGACCATCCAGTCGACGAAGGACGGGTAGCCGCCGTCCTGGATGTAGGCGCCGCGGCCGGAGGCGCCGTCGACCTCGTCGGGCAGCCGGATCGTGCTGGTGATGACCGGGCCGTGGCTCGCGTCGAGCGGGCGGACGCGGGCGCGGTCCTTGGCCCGGAGCAGGAACGTGAGCAGGTCGCCGTTGCCGGAGAACCGGGTGCCCAGCGCCGGGCTCAGCCCCGGGAACCGCTCCCGGTCGCGCAGCAGGAGGTAGGAGGTGCCGTAGGTGCCGGCGGCCAGCACCAGGCGGTCGCAGGAGATCGTGGTCAGCGGCAGCCTGCGGGCCTTCTCGTCCGGGTCGTGCACGACGTAGTCGACCTCGTAGCCGCCCTCCGGGCGCGGCCGGATCGCCCGCACCTCGTGCAGCGTGCGCAGGTCGGCGCCGTGGTGCCTGGCGGCGGACAGGTAGGTGTGGTCGAGGCTGTTCTTGGACCCGTCGTTGCAGCCGATGTTGCACTCGCCGCACAACCGGCAGGTCTTGCGCTGCGCGCCGTGCAGGTTGCCGTACGGCCGGTCCGCCAGCGGCAGGCCCAGGCCCGGCTCGGCCTTCGGCTCGGGCGCGAAGCTGACCGCCAGCGGCGCGAGCTGCCAGTCGAGCCCGAGCTCGGCCGCGGCGTCCTGCATCGCGTGCGTCTTGGGCGTGGCGGCGAACGCGGGATGGTCGAGCGGGTATCGCGTGGCACCGAGCATGGCCTCGACCGCGTCGTAGTGCGGGTCGAGGTCGGCGCGGCTCACCGGCCAGCGTTCGTACCCGCCGCCGGGCAGCGCCTCCTCGTGGACGAACCAGCGCTCGTCCTTGCGCAGCAGGACGTTCGCGTAGATCAGCGAACCGCCGCCGAGCCCGCTGGAGACGACCGAGTCGAACCCGCGGAAGCCCCACACGTCGAACAGCCCGTAGAGCCGCGCGCCCGGGTCCCAGAAGGCACGGCTCATCTCGGCCGGCGTACGGGCGAAGCTGCCGGGCGGGTACGCGCGGCCCCGCTCCAGCACCACCACGGACCTGCCGGCCTCGGCCAGCCGGTAGGCCGCGACGGAGCCTCCGAAGCCCGACCCGACGACGACCGCGTCGACGTGTTCCGCCGCCGCCACGTCAGGCGGCCTTCCGCTTGAGAAAGTCCACGATCTTGGGAAACACGTCGACGTGCGAGTTCTTCCCGATGAACGGATCGATGTGCCCGTAGCCCGGCAGGGTCGCGAACTCGTGCAGACCCGGTGTGATCTTCTCCAGCAGCCCGTAGCAGTGCGCGTTGGAGTCGGGGAACACGTGGTTGTGGTCGCCGGCGAGGAACAGGATCGGCGTCGTGACCTCGGCGGCGTTCGCGAGGTAGTCGTCGGGCAGGTCGGCGTGCCGGGGGTCGGACGGGTCGAACTTGACCGCGTGCCCCGCCCGCGCCATCTTCCGGATGTGCCGGTAGTAGTGCGCGCCGGTGGCGGCCAGCAGGTCGGCCATCCGCTCGTGGGTGACCGGCAGCAGGTTCTCGTGCTCGTACAGGGCCGGGTGGCCGCTGCCCCACATGAAGCTCGCCATGTGGCACGCGCTCACGTCGCACTCGCGGTGGAACAGCGACACCAGCCGGGAGAGCATCCACGCGCGGGTGAGCGTCGGCGCGTGGCCGAAGCGCGGGTCGAGGAACGGCAGGCCCAGGAGGTACTCCTGCGCCGCCGGGGCGATCGCGAGCTTCACCCGCGACCAGGCCGGCGGCAGCGGCGTCAGCGAGACGCTGTTGCTCGTGAAGCTGGTGATGCCCTCGACCGCCCCGCCGAACAGGCTCATGGAGAAGGCGATCCCGCCGGTGCAGTGCGCGACGACGTGCACCCGGCGGTCGCCGATGTGGGACCGCAGTTCGGCGAGCGCGGCCGGGAAGTCCCAGTCGGCGATGTCGTCGAAGGTGTAGCGGTGCGTCTCGGCGTCGTACGGGAAGCGGCTGCTCATGCGGAAGTCGAGTGCCCAGACGTCGCCGAAGCCCTCGTCGAGGAGGAACGTGGTGAAGTTGCGGTGCTCGGGCATGATGAACATGTCGCTGGAGGCCGTCAGGCCGTGGAGAAGCAGGACGACGTCATCGCAGTCGGCGCGGTGGAACCGCGTGAGGTGGAGACCGAGGCCGTCCTCGGTCGTGAACGGATGCATCGTGATCCGAGCGTCCGGCACGCCCTCCAGCGTGAACCGGGCGATGCGCTTCTCCATGGTCTTGGTCCCTCCCGTGGGCGGACGGTCATCATCATGCCGAGCGCGATCGATCGCGCGTGTCGTGGAAAACCCTGACTTCCGCCCTCACCTGCGCCCCCGGCCGCCGACGAGGGCGCGTGGCGCGGTGCGTACGGGCGCTCAGTCCTCGGTGAGCCGGGCGAGCGCGTTGACCACGCCGACCCTCGATGTGACGGAGAGTTTGGTGAAGATCCGGGACAGGTGGGTCTCGACGGTGCGGACGCTGATGAAGAGCTTTTCGGCGATCTGCTGGTTGGTGTGGCCCTCGGCGACGAGCGCGGCGACCTCGTACTCGCGCCGGGACAGCCCGTGGGCGCCGCGGCCGGTGGCGCCGGGCACCCGTACGCCCTGCCGCCGCAGCTCCCGGACAGCCTGACCCTGGAGCGC
>NZ_JBHLZP010000110.1:0-18870 GCF_042429965.1 Actinoallomurus acaciae | reverse complement strand
GTCAGTACTCGACGCCGCCGCCGGGCCAGTTCGCCACTCCGCCGCCGGCGGCGGGCCCCGGCCAGGACCTGCCGCCGGGCCACGACCTCGCCGGCGTGACCGGCCCGCCGGAGACCTTCCGCCGCAACCGGTTCCTCCCGCCGGAGGAACCGCCCTCCTGACCGTCGAGCCGGAGGTTCACCGCACGGGCGGACCGGTGGGCGGCGCGGCGGGACGCACGGCGTTCGCCGTGACCCTGGCCAGGACGCCCGGCGAGAACAGTGACGCGGGGGCGGCCGTGAGGGCCAGCACGTCCAGCAGGCTCGCGCACACGCGGCGGTTCACGTTCGCCGCCGTCACCACCCGGTCCACGTACGCGTTGATCAGCCGGGTGCTCAGCCCGGTCGGGGCCGCCCGGGTCTCCCGGTACCGCAGGTCCTCGCCGGTGGCCACCAGCCAGGCGCCCGCGGCGCTGCGGCTCGCTCTCTTCTGGAAGCGGCGCTCGAGGTCGTCGCGGTCCTCGCGCAGGCAGCGGTCCAGGGCGACGGCGGAGATCGCCGCCACGCTCATGCCCTGCCCGTAGATCGGATTGAACGCGCACGCCGCGTCGCCCATCACCACGAAGCCGTGCGGCCAGGCGGGCAGCCGCTCGTAGTGGCGCCGGTGGTTCGCCGTACGGCGGAAGCCGCGGATCGGGCCGAGCGGCTCCGCGTCGCGGATCGCCTCGTACAGCACCGGGTGGCGCAGGCCCTTGGCGAAGGCGAGGAACTCCTCCTCATCCGTCGGGCCGTAGTCGCCGCCCGCGCCCGACAGGCTGCAGATCCACCGGCCGCCCTCCTGCGGGAACAGCCCTCCCGTACGCCGCGCCTCCGGTGGGTCCGCCTGCAGGTAGAGCGCCTTCCAGCCCGGGTCGAAGCCGTCCGGGACGGCGTAGAAGCGGCTCGCGTACCCCAGCAGCGGGTCCACCAGCGTCTCGGGCGGCGCGGGGTAGCCGAGGGCCGCCAGCCACACGGGCGCCCGCGACCCCCGTCCGGTGGCGTCGACGACGAGGTCGGCCGCCATGGTCTCGCCCGACCGCAGCACCACCCCGGCGACGTCGTGGCCCCGGGGCACCAGATCCACCACCTCGTGCCCCTCCAGCACGTCCAGGGAGAGCACGTCGCCGGTGAGCCGCGATCGTACGGCCCAGTCCAGCAGCGGGCGGCTGAACGTCAGCAGCCGTGTCACCTCGAACCGCGTACGCCAGCCGGTCGCGGTCAGCCATAAGACGTCCGACGGCACCCCGATCTCGGCGGCGCCCGCGGTCACGAGCGTCTTCTCCAGCCCGGGGAACAGCTCCTCCAGCAGGGACAGCCCCCGGGTCCACAGGACGTGCAGGTGATGCGACTGCGGGATGCCCGGCCGGAACGCCGCCCCGGCCGGGAAACGGTCCCGCTCGACGAGGGTGACGCGGTCGAAGTGGCCGGACAGGACGCGCGCCGCGAGAAGCCCGGCGAGGCTGCCGCCGATGACGACGGCGTGGTCGCGGTTCATGTACGGCCTCCCGGGACGGACGGGGGCGGACAAAAGATCCACGGGTGAGACCGTTCTATGAAACCGGCATATTGACCCTCTGTACAGGGCGCGGATACTGAAAGGCCCCGGAGCGAGGAGTCATGCATGACGACGTCCGATGAACACGCCACGCGGCCGCCCTCCCGTACTCGGCATCACCGGATGGTGAAGCAGGAGCTGACCGAGACACCACACCCGGAATGGGCCTTAACCATGGTCGACGCGCTCAGGCCGGAGTGGTCGGCCGTCCTGGAGTCGCCCCTGTTCACCACGACGGCGGACGGGGAGTTCCCCGAGGCGGCCTGGCGCCGGGTCCTGCTCGACTTCTTCTGTGTCGTCGAGGCCTTCCCGAAGTACATGGGCGTGTACCTGGCCAAGACCACATTCGGTCAGACGTCCGGCGACCACCTCGCGCGAGACTGGCTGATCGGCAACATCCGGACCGAGGCCCTGCACGCCCAGTGGTACGCCGACTGGGCTGCCGCCCACGGCATCGGCTTCGACGAGCTCGTCTCCCACCGCCCCGGCCCCGAGGTCGGCGCGCTGTACGAGTACCTCTGGTCGGTCTGCTACCGCGGCTCGCTCGCCGAGGCGTTCGGCGCGGTGAACTACGCGATCGAGGGCGCGACGGGGGAGTGGACGCAACGGGTCCTGCCCGCCTTCCGCAAGCGGTACGCCGACGACCCGAACGCGCTGCGGTGGCTCACCGAGCACGCCGAGTACGACGACGCGCACCCGCGCGAGGCGTTCGAGCTGATCAAGATCACCGTACGGGACGAGGCCGATCGGGAGAAGGTCGAGGCGGCCACCCGGCGTTCACTCGAACTCTTCCGGCGTGGTTTCGACGCGGGCTTTCACGCGGTTGGGTAATGTGACGGTGAATTCTCGATCAAGTCCGACGGACTTCGACCGAATTCTCGCTCGATAACGGAATAGTTCCGCCCGGCTCGCGACGATATGTCGTGAGTGGTTCTTCCTGTGGCGTTTTGCAACGTGCCGATCGGTGGCATCTCTGCTGCTCAGCGTGGGTATCTCATAGTCGATCACGCTTTGCGCCTAACGGTCCAAGCCGCAGGAAGGGTTGCGAATGCACGTCACTGCCAGTGGTCTTAAATGGTTCGTCTCCACGACCACCGGCGCCGCGATCATCACCAGTGCGGGTTGCGGCGGCGGTAGCAGTTCCGCGGGCGAGAACGCCGGGAAGAAAGGCGAGGCCGCGGCGGCACGAGTGGTGATCACTCCCGCCAGCGGCACCGCCGGCGTACGGCCCGACGCCCCGGTCGTGGTCCGCGCGACGGGCGGGCGCCTCGCCGACGTCGTCCTGGACAGCGGCGGCAAGAAGATCTCCGGTGAGTACAACCAGGACCACACGCGGTGGCAGTCCCGGTGGACCCTCCAGCCCGGCAGCAAGATCAACGTACGGGCCAGTGCGGAGAACGCCGACGGCCGGATGTCCACGGCGCAGAGCAGCTTCGACACCGAGAGGGCCTCCGGGGAGACGTTCAGCGCCTCCCAGGACGAGGTCCTGGAGAGCCGTAAGGGCGACACGTACGGGGTGGGCCTGCCCATCATCCTCAACTTCGACAAGGCCGTGCACAACCGCGCCGCGGTCGAGAAGTCGCTCCAGGTGATCGCCGAGAAGCCGGTCCTCGGCGCGTGGCACTGGTTCGACGACAAACAGGTCATCTACCGGGCGAAGAGCTACTGGCCCGCCCACCAGACGGTCAAGCTGATCGCCCACCTCAGCGGGGTGAAGGGCGGCAAGGACCTGTACGGCGGCAAGGACCTGGTCCGCACGTACCGGATCGGCGCCTCCCACATCTCCTACCTCGACATCGCCAAGCACCAGATGCGCGTCGAGCACGACGGCAAGGTCGTGCGGCACGTCCCGATCAGCGCCGGCATGGGCGGTTCCGCGGAGTACACCACGACGAGCGGCATCCACCTCAACATGGAGAAGGACGAGGACGTCACCATGACCTCGCCCGGCCGCGGCCCCGGTGACGCCGGCTACTACAGCGAGCTCATCCACTACGCGGTCCGCGTCTCCAGCGCCGGTGAGTACCTCCACCAGACGCCCGGCGACGAGGGTTGCCTCGGCGTCAGCAACTGCAGCCACGGGTGCATCCGCCAACCCGCCACCGACGCCATCTGGTACTACAAGCAGTCCCAGCCCGGCGACCCGGTCGACATCACCGGCACCGACCGTCAGGTGGAGCCGGACAACGGCTGGTCCTACTACCAGATGTCCTGGGCCAAGTGGCTGAAGGGCAGCGCGCTACAACGTCACTGACGAAGTTGTCGACCGAAAAGTCAGCTGAAGGACACTGTCCGTGAAGACGGGCTTCTCCCGATACGTGCAGCCTGGCCCTTGTGAAGACCGCTGTACGTGCCGGCGCCACCGTGATCCTGCTGACCTCCCTCTCCGCCGCCGGCCCGCTCGGCAGTCCCGCCGACGGGTCGCGGCGCGTCACACGCACCGTGCGAGGCACGGCGTTCACGCCGGTCCGGCCCTGCCACGGCCACGCCGGCGCGGACTTCGACGGCGACGCCCGGAGCGACCACGCGATCGGCGCACCGTACGCCACGGTCGCCGGGCGTGTGCGTGCCGGGACCGTCGCCGTGAGCTACGGCGGGCACGTGAGCTGGCTGTCCATGGCGGTTCCCGAGCGCGGCGCCGGGTTCGGCGCCACCCTCGTCACCGGCGACTTCAACGGTGACCACTGCGACGACCTCGCCATCGGGGTCCCCGACCAGGACCCGGCGCGACCGGGCGCCGACGGCACCGGTGTGGTGTCGCTGTACTACGGCTCGCCGCGAGGGCTGCGCCCCGGCCGCGTCCTCGGCGTGCGCGACCTGCACCGCACGCCGGGCAGCGATCGGTTCGGCACCGCGCTGGAGGCCGGTGACCTGGACGGCGACGGGCGCGACGACCTGGTCGTGGGCGCCCCCGGGATCTCCGGCGGCGGTGGCGTCGCCGTGTACACGCACGGCCTCCGGGACGCGCGCCTCATCACCCAGCACACCTCGTGGGTGGGCCAGAAGACGAGTCAGACGGACGGCTTCGGGTCGGCCCTGGCGATCGGCGACTTCGACGGCGGCCACGACCGGGAGCTGGCCGTGGGAGCGCCCGGCGACGGCGACGAGGCCTCGGGCGCGGTGACCGTCCTCGACCCGGCCGCGCACCGGTCCCGGCGGATCACCCAGGACAGCGACGGCGTACGCGGGGTTCCGGAGCGGTACGACAAGTTCGGCGCGGCCGTCGCCGCCGTCGACGTCGACCACGACGGCGTCGACGAGCTCGCCGTGGGCGTGCCCGGTGAGGACCAGACCAAGATCCCGGAGAACTACGCCTCCGGTGCGGTCCACGTGCTGTACGCCTCCGGCCGGGACGACGTGTGGACGCTGAGAAAGGCGGGCGGCTACGACCGCTTCGGCACCACGCTCGCCGCCGCCGATCTGAACGGCGACGGCACGGACGACCTGGTCGCGAGCGCGACCGGCCGGGGCGCCGTCCAGGTGCTGACCGGCCACCGCGGCCGTGGCCTGACCCGCGGCGCCCTGATCACCTCGCCGGCGGGCCGCACGTCCCAGTTCGGCTGGACGCTGGCGGCCCGTGGCCGTGACCTGTACGTCGGCGCCCCGGGTGCGGGCGGCTTCGGCGGCACGGTCTACCGCGTCCACGGCCGGACCCCCACGCCGGTCGAGAGCGGTTCGAACGGGGAGCTCCTCGGCTACGCCGTGATCTGACGGCTGGACGGGCGTGGCCGATTCGGTTCACGCACGGCCGGTTTCCTGAAGTGATCTGACGCAGACACGGGTGTTCTTCTGAGATGGGGGCATGTCTCGATGGATCCGCTGCGGCCGGGGGATCCGCGCCAGGTCGGGTCGTACCGGCTGACCGGGCGGCTGGGCGAGGTGTTCCTGGGGGTGTCCCCCGGCGGCCGGAAGGTCGCGGTGAAGCTGATCCGGGCCGAGCACGCCTCCAGCCCGCGGTTCCGGGCGCGGTTCGCCCGGGAGGTGCAGGCCGCACAGCGGGTGGGCGGGTTTCATACCGCGCCGGTGGTCGACCCCGACGCCGCGTCACCGTGGCTGGTGACCGCCTACATTCCCGGCCCGTCCCTGCACCGGCTGGTCGGCGAGCGGGGCCCGCTGGAGCCGGAGGCGGTGCGCGAGCCGGGGGCGGGGCCGGCGGAGGGCCTGGCCGTGATCCACGCCTGCGGGGTGGTGCACCGGGACCTGAAACCGGGCAATGTGATCATGGCCGAGGACGGGCCGCGGATCATCGACTTCGGCATCGCCCGCCCGGCCGACGCCGGCTCCCCTGACCTCGACCGGCATGGTCATCGGCACGTTCGCCTACATGGCGCCCGAACAGGTGCGCGGCGAGCGGGCCGGCGAGTGTTCTCGCTGGGGTGCGTGCTGGTGTTCGCCGCCACCGGCCGGGGCCGTTCGACGCCGCGACCATTCCCGCGATCGTGCACCGCATCATCAACGAGGAGCCCCGCCTGGACGGGGCCCCGGCGATCTCCGCGAGCTGGCGGGCGCGTGCCTGGCCAAAACCCCCATCGGCCGTCCCGGGGCCGAGGAGATCCTCACCCGGCTCACCGCCCGGGCCACCCCCGCCGCCAGGACGCGGACGACGCCACCGGCCATTCGGCCCGTCACCACGGAAAGGCCGACCGTTCAGCCGGTATCGACGGGCACCCCGACCCGGCGCCCGGCCGATGACGGTGGCACTCGACCCGCCGCACACACCCGCACTGCTCCGGCGACGCACTCTCATCCTCGGCGCGCTCGCCGCGGCGGGCGTCGCCGCGGCCTCCTACGCGGTCATCCGCGAGCTCCCATCCGATATTCTCCCCACCGCCACCCTCGCCGGCCGCGCTCTGGCCGTCGGCGGCTACGGCAAGACGGTGGGATGTGGAACACCACCACCCTCGGCGGCGCCGGTGACGGCATCCTCTCGGTGGCGTTCAGCCCGGACGGACGCACATTGGCCGGCGGCGGTGATGACGGGACCGTGCGGCTCTGGAGGATCCGCTGACCCGTCCTCGTCGGCGGAGCCGCATGGCGGCCGGGCCAGGTCCGGAAGCGAGATTCAGCGAGGGGCCGCGGCGGCCGCCTGCCGTCCGCGTGGCGCGGTGGCGGACCGGGTGAGGCGGTGGGCCCCGTCCTCCACCGTGAAGGCGGCCGCGACCGTGCTCGGTGCGTTCCGCCTCGACACGTACGGCAGCGTGTGGAAATCGGCTCGCAGCGACCGTTCCGACAGCCGGCACACGACGTAGCCGCGCCGCTGGTCGGCGTAGGCGATGTGCGGGTTCTCCGCCAGCTCCACCGCCCGTCCCGCCGGGTCGTCGTACCCGTCGCCGTCGCTGGTGATCGAGGTCGTGACCAGCTCGACGCCGGCGCGCCGCGAGTCCGGGTCGTCGAAGTTCGTCAGCAGGTCGCTGGCGTAGTGGGCGTGGATGTCGCCGGTGAGCACGACCGGGTTGCGGGCGCCCGAGGCGACGATGTCGCCGAGCACGCGGTCGCGTTCGGCCGCGTACCCGTCCCACGTGTCGACCAGCACCTCCTTGCCGGGGCCGAGGTGGTAGTCGTGCTGCGCCATGAAGATCTGCTGGGCCAGCAGGTTCCAGCGCGCGCCGGAGGAGCGCAGGCCCTCGGCGAGCCAGCGCCGCTGGTCCGGCCCGGCCAGGACGCGCCCCGCCGCGAGGCGCTCGTCGCAGTCGAGCCGGATGCCGTCGTCGCACGGCTGGTCGTCGCGGTACTGCCGGGTGTCCAGCACGTGGAAGGTCGCCAGGGAGCCCCATCCCAGCCGCCGGTAGAGCCGGATCCGGGACCCGCGCGGCAGCGAGGCGCGGCGCAGCGGCATGTGCTCGTAGTACGCCCGGTAGCCGGCGCGCTTGCGCTCGGCGAACCCGGGCCGGTTCGAGGTGCCCGGATGGGATCCGGCCCAGTTGTTCTCCACCTCGTGATCGTCGTTGACCGCGATCCACGGCGCGAGGGCGTGCAGGGCCCGCAGGTCGGCGTCGGTCTTGTACTGCGCGTGCCGCCGCCGGTAGTCGGTCAGCGTCTGGCAGTGGCCCTCGGTGTGCGGCCGGACGATCGCGCCGGAGGCGGCCTTGTACCCGCCCGGCGCGTACTCGTAGATGTAGTCGCCCAGGTGCAGCACCAGGTCGGGCTGCTGCTCGGCCAGCCGGCGGTAACCGGTGAAGTAGCCCTGCTCGTAGTTGGAGCACGACACGGTCGCGAACATCAGGTCGGGGGCGGTCCCCGGCGCCGGGGCCGTACGGGTCCGCCCGGTGGGGGAGAGATACCCGCCGGTGCGAAAGCGGTAGAAGTACTCGCGTCCCGGCTGGAGGCCGGCCGGCTCCACATGGACGCTGTGCGCCCACGAGGGCCGCGCGGTGACCGTGCCCGACCGTACGACGCGGGTGAACCGCTCGTCCTCGGCCAGTTGCCACTCCACCTCGGTGTCGCGGGACGGCATGCCGCCGTGCCCGTCCTCGGCCAGGGGACGCGGGGCGAGGCGCGTCCACAGGACCACGCCGTCCGGGACGGGGTCGCCCGAGGCGACGCCCAGCGTGAACGGATCGCCGTGACGGCGGGGGATCCGGGGGGCCACGGCCAGTCCGGCGGCCCCGATCAGCAGGTTCCGTCGCGATAGCTGCACGTCACCCAGTTCAGGCGCCGATTCTGCCGGTCACGGAACGGGCCCCTGACGGTGCGGACAACATCGTGTGGACGCCTCATGACAGCGTCTTCACTGTACGTGTTAGAGAGATTTTTGCAATGTTACGTCTGTTTATTGCGCGAAATCTTTTGGCGTCCTACTGTGTGCTCAGCCCAACGCCGCCCCGTGCGGCGGCCGACCCCATCCCCCGCCGGGGTTCGTCGTCAGCGCGTCCCTGGATGACTCCGGCTCTCCGCCAGAAGGGTTAAGCGATGGTGACGTCAGGTCATCCCCCCACCTCACGCCGTCCTGTGGTCCACCGGAAACTCACGGCGATGACGCTGGCCGTGACGGCCGCCCTCGGCCTCGCCGGCGGCGTGCTCGCGGTCCCCGCCCTGTCCGCGCCGAGCGCGTCCGCCGCGACGTCGGCCGAGACGCCGTGGTCCTTCCCCGGACGCGGCGCGACCGTGCCGTTCACCGAGGTGGAGGCCGAGAGCGCGGCCACCAACGGCACGGTCATCGGCTCCGACCGCATCTACACCCACCTGCCCTCGGAGGCGTCCGGCCGCCGCGCGGTCACCCTCAGCGGGTCCGGCAAGTACGTGGAGTTCACCCTCCCGAAGGCGGCCAACGCGATGTCGGTGCGCTACAGCGTGCCCGACGGCGCGAACGGCACCGGGATCACCACCCCGGTCGACCTCGTCGTGAACGGCACCAAGCTCAAGGACCTGTCCCTCACCTCGAAGTACTCCTGGTACTACGGCGGCTACCCGTTCAGCAACAACCCGGGTGACGGGAACCCGCACCACTTCTACGACGAGACCCGGACGATGTTCGGCTCGACCCTCGCCGCCGGCACCAAGGTACGGATCCAGACCTCCGGCAGCACGACCGCCGCGGTGACGGTGGACCTGGCCGACTTCGAGGCGGTGCCCGCGCCGATCGCCCAGCCCGCCGGGTCCCTCTCGGTGGACTCCTTCGGCGCCGTCAAGAACGGCTCCACCGACTCCACCGCCGCCTTCCAGGCCGCCGTGGACGCCGGCAAGGCACAGAACAAGGTCGTCTACATCCCGCAGGGCACCTACACCCTGTACGGCCACGTGATCGTCGACGGGGTCACGCTCGCGGGCGCCGGTCCGTGGTACAGCGTGCTCACCGGCCGCGACCCGAACAACCGCAGCCGTGCCGCCGGCATCTACGGCAAGTACGTCGCCGACGGCGGCCCGAGTCAGAACGTCACGCTGAAGGACTTCGCCATCATCGGCGAGATCACCGAGCGGGTCGACGCCGACCAGGTCAACGGCATCGGCGGGGCGATGAGCAACTCCACCGTCGATGACCTGTGGATCCAGCACACCAAGGTCGGGGCCTGGATGGACGGCCCGATGGACCACTTCACCATCCGGAACAGCCGGATCCTGGACCAGACCGCCGACGGGGTCAACTTCCACATCGGCGTGACCAACTCGACCGTCACCAACACCTTCGTAAGGAACACCGGCGACGACGGCCTGGCGAGCTGGCCCGAGAACAAGCCGAACGTGAACGACTCGTTCACGCACAACACGGTGGTCGCGCCCGTGCTGGCCAACAACATCGTGACGTACGGCGGACGGGACTTCACCATCTCCGACAACGTCGTCTCCGACACCGTCACCAACGGCGGCGGCATCCACGTCGCCAACCGTTACCCGGGGGTCAACTCCGGCAGCGGCACCGCCGTCGCGGGCACCATCACCGTCGCGCGCAACGCCCTGCTGCGGGCCGGCAACTCCGACTACAACTGGCACTTCGGCGTCGGCGCCCTCTGGTTCGACGGGCTGAACGAGGCGATCAACGCCACGGTGAACGTCACCGACTCCGACATCATCGACAGCTCGTACGAGGCCATCCAGTTCATCGAGGGCGGCGCGACGCACACCGTCAACTTCTCCGGCGTGAACGTGGCCGGCACCGGGACGTACATGATCCAGGCGCAGGCGGGGGCGACCGCGACGTTCACGGGCGTCACGGCGTCCTACATCGGCGCGGGCGTCGACATCCACAACTGCGTCGGCGACTCGTTCGCCCCGACGTACGGCAGCGGCAACTCCGGCTGGAGCCTGAGTTCGACGGTCTGCACCGGCCAGTGGCCCGACCCGAACTACATCTACCCGGGCGGCGGAGGCGGCACCACGCCGCCGACCGACCCGCCGCCCACCTGCCAGCCGGGCAGCGGCGACCTGGCGCGCGGCAAGGCGGTCACGGCGAGCAGCCACACCCAGAACTACGTCGAGACGAACGCGGTCGACGGCGACGCGAACAGCTACTGGGAGAGCGCGAACAACAGCTTCCCGCAGCGGATCACCGTCGACCTGTGCGCCTCGACCGACGTCGGCCGGGTCGTGCTGAAGCTGCCGCCGGCGTCGGCCTGGGCCACGCGTACGCAGACGCTGTCGATCCTCGGCTCGGCGGACGGCTCCTCGTACACGACGCTCGCCGGGTCCCGCGGCGTCACGTTCGACCCTGCCGGCGGCAACACCGCCACGGTCTCCTTCCCGGCCACCAAGACGCGGTACGTACGCGTGGAGATCACCGCCAACACCGGCTGGCCGGCCGGGCAACTGTCCGAGTTCGAGGTGTACGCCTCCTAGAGACGCGTCCGGGGGGAGGACCGGACGCATCCTCCTCCCGGACGTCCAGCACCCGCGAGCGCAAGGTTTTCACGGGGGATGAGAGTCTTGCGCTCGCGGGGCTCATTCATGCAAACGGTTTGCGTTCGCTGCCCGTATGCTTGCGGGTGTGACACGTGCACCGGGGGAGACGAAGACGCGCCGGCTCGCCGAGGTGGCCAAGAAGGTCGGCGTCAGCGAGGCGACGGTCAGCCGGGTCCTCAACGGCAAACCCGGCGTCTCCGACGCGACGCGTGCGGCGGTCCTCACCGCCCTCGACGTCCTCGGGTACGAACGGCCGACCCAGCTCCGCGGCGAACGCGCCCGTCTCGTCGGTCTCGTCCTTCCCGAGCTCGGCAACCCGATCTTCCCGGCGCTGGCCGAGGTGATCGGGGGAGCGCTCGCCCAGCAGGGCTTCACCCCCGTCCTGTGCACCCGCACCGCCGGCGGGCTGTCCGAGGCCGACTATATCGAGATGCTGATCGATCAGCAGGTGTCGGGCGTGGTCTTCGCGGGCGGCCACTATGCCGAGGCGAACTCCCCGCACGAGCACTACCACCGGCTGTACGAGCTGCGGCTGCCGGTCGTGCTCGTCAACGCCGCCGTCGAGGAGCTGACCTTCCCGCGCGTCTCGACCGACGACATGGTCGCGGTGGACCAGGCGTTCGGGCACCTGCTCTCGCTCGGCCACGAGCGCATCGGCCTGGTGCTCGGCCCGGAGGACCACATGCCGTCGAGGCGCAAGCTGGCGGCGTTCACCGCCGCGGCCGAGGCGGCCGGCCTCGACCTGCCCGACACGGCCGTGGAGCACGCGCTGTTCTCCCTGGAGGGCGGCCAGGCGGTCACCCGCCGGCTGATCGCGAACGGCTTCACCGCGATCATCTGCGCGAGCGACCCCCAGGCCCTCGGCGCCATCCGCGCCGTCCGCCGCGCCGGGCTGTCGGTGCCGGACGACGTGTCGGTGGTGGGCTTCGACGACTCGGCGTTCATCAACTGCACCCACCCGCCCCTGACCACGGTCCGCCAGCCGATCGAGTCCATGGGCCGCGCCGCGGTGCAGATGCTCGTGAACCAGATCGACCGCACCGCGTTCACGGCGGAGGAGCTCCTGTACGAGCCGGAGCTCGTCGTCCGCGGCTCCACCGCCCCGGCCCGCGTCACCACCGCCTGACCGGCCGCCCGCGAAGACGGCCCGCCTGAGCGACCTTCGGGTCAGCGGGCCCGGGCCCTGCTCGATGCGGGCGAGCACGGGTGCGAAGCGGTCTGGATCGTCGTCGTTAGTCCCACCGGGTGATGCCCGCGTCGACCAGTGGCCCGATCGTCTCGGCCGCCTCGCCGGGCGGGTGGGGCTGACACCGCCGACCACGATCTCGAAGGGCGCCCCGCCCCGCCCGTCGCATCGGCCTGCGGCGCGGCCAGAACCCGGCGACCCAGATCGGCGGGCGAGGGCACTGCACCAGAGCGGGTATCCCCGAACGGATGTCGGCGGCGGTCGTGCGTGAGGGGGTCCCGGATGAAGAGCGCGTCCCAGCCCGCGTCCTCCGCCGCCGCGCCACGGACCTTCGGCCGGATGTGGCCGGGGTCCTGCGTAAGAAGGCGATGAACGGCCGCACGATTCAGACCGAAATCATCACGATCCTGTCACGGCGGGTGGATCAACGCGGCGTTCCGGTGAGCCGCGGGTGATCTGCGTCACTTGATATTCGCAGGTGGCGAGTGCCCTGAGTCTTCATCTCGGCCCTGTCGGCCATGCTCTGTTCAGTTTTTTCATTGATATGACTGACTCTTGCTCTCTACTGCTCGTCTCTGTATCTTCCTGGCAACCGGAGCGCACGAAGCGCGGTTCGTCGTCCGTACGGCCGGATGGTCTTCGGGGTGCCACTCCAGGAGGGAAGTCCATTGAAGAGAGCACGTCGTCTCGCGGTCGTGGTGGCCGGAGTGACCGCGTTGGCCAGCGTCGCCGCGTGTGGCAGTAGCAGCGGCAACGACGACAAGGGCGGCTCCGCCGCCGACGTCGGACCGCTCGACCCGAACACCAAGGTGTCGATCACCGTCGGCTGTCAGCCGCCGAAGAGCTCCAAGGTGCTGCGCAGGGAGTGGGACAACGACGTCGCCGCGTTCGAGAAGCTGCATCCGAACATCACGATCGTGAGCAAGGACGCGTTCCCCTGCGAGGATCCCAAGACGTTCACCGCCAAGCTGGCCGGCGGCCAGATGGAGAACGTCTACTACGTCTACCTCACCGACGCGAAGAACATCATCGAGAACGGCCAGGCGGCCGACATCACCAAGTACGTCTCCGGCGTCAAGAACTACCAGTACCTCCAGCCGCAGGTGCTCAACGTCTTCAAGGGCGGCGGCCGGCTCTGGGGGCTGCCCAAGACGAACTACTCGATGGGCCTGCTCTACAACCGCAAGCTCTTCCAGCAGGCCGGGCTCGACCCCGACCAGCCGCCCACCACCTGGGACGAGGTGCGCGCGGACGCCAAGAAGATCGCGGCCCTCGGCGACGGCATCGTCGGGTACGCCGACTACAGCGCGAACAACCAGGGCGGCTGGCACTTCACCGCGGAGATGTACTCCCAGGGCGGCGACATCGTGACGCCGGACGGCAAGAAGGCGGCGTTCAACAGCCCCCAGGGCCACGCGGTGCTGCAGAACCTCCAGCAGATGCGCTGGGCCGACAACAGCATGGGCAGCAAGCAGCTCCTGCAGATCTCCGACGTCCAGCCGATGATGGCCTCCGGCAAGCTCGGCATGTACCTGTCCGCGCCGGACAACATCCCCACCATCAAGGACCAGTTCCAGGGCAGGTTCGAGGACTACGGCCTGGCCCCGATGCCGGGCGCCCAGGGCACCCTGATCGGCGGCGACGGCTACATGTTCAACCGCAAGGACACCCCGGACCAGATCAAGGCCGGCATCCTCTGGCTGGAGTTCGAGAACCTCACGCCGGGCAAGGGCCAGTTCGACTGGGCGCAGAAGAAGATCGACAAACAGCCGGTCGGCCTGCCGCAGCCCAACATCTTCACCGGTCCGCCCGCGGCCGAGGAGCTCCAGGTCCGCACCCAGAACGCCAACCTGCCGGTGCAGAACTACAAGGCCTTCGCCGACGGTGACCCGAAGGTGAAGTACCGCCTCGAACCGCCGCAGGCCCAGCAGATCTACGCGGTGCTGGACGGCGTCGTCTCATCGGTGCTGACGAACCGGAACGCCGATCTGGACAGCCTGCTCTCCAAGGCGGAGACCAAGGTCAACGGCATCCTCGCCAACGCCGACTGACAGAGCCGCGGGGGCCGGTCACCGTGCGGGACCGGCCCCCGCACCAGGGCCCTGCGGACCGGCCCGTACGAGCGGGAGAAACGGAGACACATGGACATCTCGCTGTCGAGAGGGACGCGGTGGGGCCCGAGAGCCCGCCGCGGACGCGGCGTGCGGCGCAACCTGACCGCGTACGGGTTCCTGTGCGCCGCTCTCGTGTGCTTCGCGCTGTTCTCCTGGTATCCGATCGTGCGCGAGGTCATCCTCAGCTTCCAGAAGACCAACTTCATCGGCGAGACCAAGTGGGTCGGCCTGAAGAACTTCCACCGGATCATCCAGGACCCGTCGTTCAGCGCCGCGTGGAAGAACACCGCGATCTTCACCCTGCTCGCGCTGCTCTGCGGGTACATCGTCCCGTTCGTGACCGCCCTGCTGCTGAACGAGCTGCGGCACGCGCGCGGCTATCTGCGGTTCGTGGTGTACCTGCCGGTCATGCTGCCGCCGGCCGTGTCGGTGCTGCTGTTCAAGTGGTTCTACAACCCCGGGCCCGGCCTGTTCAACGAGATCCTGCGGTTCGTCCACCTGCCCACGCTCGCCTGGCTCGACTCGGGCAAGACCGCGCTGATCTCGCTGGTCATCGTCGCGACCTGGACGAACATGGGCAGCGGCACGCTGATCTACCTCGCCGCGCTGCAGACCGTGCCGGCCGAGCTGTACGAGGCGGCGGAGCTGGACGGCGCCGGGCTGCTGCGCCGGATCCGGCACATCACGATCCCGCAGACCAAGCTGATCCTCCTGGTGATGCTCCTGCTGCAGATCATCGCGACGATGCAGGTGTTCATCGAACCGTTCCTGCTCACCGGCGGCGGCCCGGACAACGCGACCGTGAGCGTCGTCTATCTCATGTACCAGTACGCCTTCAACTTCAACAACTACGGCAGCGGCGGGGCGCTCGGCCTCATGCTGATGCTCGTCCTGGTCGTCTTCTCCGCCGTCTACCTACGGCTCTCCCGCGATGACCGGGACAGCCGGCCCGCCCGGGTCTGAGGTTGGGAGCCTCGATGTCGAACGTCCTGGACCGCCCGGTCCGTACGACGCCCGCCCGCTCCGTCGCACGGCGGGCCCGACCGCCGCGGCGGATGGAGACGGGGCCGCGAACGCTCGTCTCGCCGCACAGCCTGCGGACACGTCGCGGCCGGGTGATCTACTGGTCGGTGCTGAGCCTCACCGTCGTGGTGTTCACACTGGTCTTCGTCTTCCCGCTGTACTGGATGGTCACCGGGGCGATGAAGTCCTCCGGCGAGCTCGTCCGGATGCCGCCGAGCGTCTTTCCCGAGCACCCGCACCCGGAGGTGTACAAGAACGCCTGGCAGCAGATGGATCTGGGCCGCTACATGCTCAACACCTTCATCTACGCCCTGGGCGCCTGGCTGATCCAGATCGCCGTGGACGTCTGCGCGGCGTTCGCGCTGTCCAAGCTGCGGCCGATCTTCGGGAACATCGTGCTCGGCGGGATGCTGCTGACGCTGATGATCCCGCCGACCGTGCTGCTGCTGCCCGCCTACCTGACCGTACGCGACCTGCCGATCCTGCACCTCAACCTGCTCAACACGCCGTGGGCGATCTGGCTGCCGGCCGCCGCCAACGGGTTTAACATCTTCCTGCTCAAACGATTCTTCGACTCCATCCCGTCGGAGCTGCTCGAGGCAGCGGCGATCGACGGGGCCTCAGCGCCACGCATGCTGTGGTCGATCATCCTGCCGGTCTCCCGGCCGATCCTCGGCGTCGTGTCCATCTTCGCCGTGGTGAACGTCTGGAAGGACTTCGTCTGGCCGCTGCTGGTGATGCCCGACACGAACCGGATGCCGGTCAGTGTCGCGATCTCCCAGCTGTCCCAGGAGATGCCGCAGAACGTACTCATCGCCGCGCTGGTGATCGCGAGCATTCCCGCGGTCGTCGTCTTCTTCATCTTCCAGCGCAACATCATGGCCGGCCTCACCGCCGGCGGCCTCAAGGGCTGATCCGCCCTGGCGGGTCCGAGTGCGTCCCTCGGCCGAACCACGGATCGAACCACGAACACGTCGTCTCGAAGGAGTAGCCCAGCATGCAAGAAGCGTGGTGGCGGGGAGCCGCGATCTACCAGGTCTACCTGCGGAGCTTCGCCGACGGCAACGGTGACGGCCTCGGCGACCTCGCCGGGCTGCGCGGCCGCCTGGACTACCTGTCCAGGCTCGGCATCGACGCCATCTGGCTCAACCCGTGGTATCCCTCACCGATGTCCGACGGCGGGTACGACGTCGCGGACTACCGGAGCATCGAGCCCATCTTCGGCACGCTCGCCGAGGCCGAGAAACTGATCCAGGAGGCGCACGAGCGCGACATAAAGATCATCATCGACGTCGTGCCCAACCACTCCTCGGACCAGAGCGCCTGGTTCCAGGAGGCGCTCGCGGCCGGGCCCGGCTCGGCGGCGCGGGAGCGGTTCTGGTTCCGGCCCGGCCGCCCGACCGGCGGCCCGCCCAACGACTGGCAGTCCATCTTCGGCGGTCCCGCCTGGACCCAGGTGCCGGACGGCGAGTGGTACCTCCACCTGTTCGCTCCGGAGCAGCCCGACTTCAACTGGAACAGCCCGGCCGTACGGGAGGAGTTCCTCGACGTACTCCGGTTCTGGTACGACCGGGGCGTGGACGGCGTGCGCATCGACTCGGCGGCCGTCCTCATCAAGGACCCCGACGCCGAGCCGGACGGTCTGGACCCCTACACCGACCGCGACGGCGTGCACGAGATCTACCGCGAATGGCGGCGGGTCTCCGACACCTACCCCGACCGGTTCCTGATCGGCGAGGTCTGGCTGCCGGACCAGGAGCGGTTCGCCCGCTACCTGCGCCCGGACGAACTGCACACGGCCTTCAACTTCGACTTCCTGTCCTGCCCGTGGGACCCGGCCGCGCTGCGCCGGGTGATCGACGACACGCTCGCCACCCACGTGCCGATCGGCGCGCCGCCCACCTGGGTGCTGTCCAACCACGACGTGACCCGGCCCGTCACCCGGTACGGCCGGCCGGACACCTCCTTCGACCACGGCGACCGCAAGCACGGCATGACCTCCGACCGCGAACTCGGCGTACGGCGGGCGCGCGCGGCGGCCCTGCTGGCCATGGCGCTGCCCGGCGGCGTCTACGTCTACCAGGGCGAGGAACTGGGCCTGCCCGAGGTCGAGGACATCCCCGACGCGCTGTTGCAGGACCCCATCTGGGCCCGGTCGGGCCACACCGACCGCGGGCGCGACGGCTGCCGCGTGCCGCTGCCCTGGGCCGGCGACGCGCCGCCGTACGGCTATGGCGGCGAGCCCTGGCTGCCGCAACCCGCGGACTGGGGACCGTTGACGGTCGAGGCGCAGGAGCCGGACCCGTCCTCGATGCTCAACCTCTACCGGACGGCGCTGCGGATCCGCCGAGAGAGGCTCGGCGACGGCACGCTGACGTGGCTTCCGCTGGGCGAGGAGGTGCTCGCCTTCACGCGCGACTCCGGCCTGACCTGCGTGGTCAACCTGGGCCGGGAGCCGGTACGCCTGCCGGAGCACCAGCGGATCTGCCTGGCCAGCGGTGCGGTCGACGGCGGCCTGCTCCCCGCGGACACCGCGGTCTGGCTGCTCTGACGCCGGGCCTCACGCGCCCGCCGGGCGAGGGCCGCCCGGCAGACGCGGTCACGGAGTGCGGGGCGGCGCGGCTCAGACGTCCGGGACGGACAGGTGGCGTGGGTTGGCGACGATGAGCTTGTCGGTCACCGTCGCGCGGACCACGGCGATGACCTCGTCCATCCGGTCGTCGAGGTCTCCTGAACGGATCGCGCGGGCCAGGTCCGCGTCGTCGCGGCAGCCGAGTGTCGCCAGGCGGCGGTCGTGGGCGGTGCGGTGAGCGTCGCCCAGCAGGAGCTCCCGCTGGGCGATGCCCAGCGCCGACCTGGCCACCAGGGCGTGGAAGCGCAGGCGCTCGTCGCCGTCGGGCATCGCCTCGTCGGTGAGGAACGCCCGTACGGCATCGATCAGCTCCAGCGCGCCGGGCCGGTCGTGCGGTGGTGCGGCGGGGGAGGGCGGGCGGCCGGTGAGCGGGTCGAGGACCTCGCGCGGCTCGGTCAGGCCGAGGGCGAGCAGCAGGTCGTGCTCCTGCTCGCAGACCCGGCGGCCCAGGGCGGCCAGTTCGACCGAGCGTTCGGCGCCGGACAGGTATCGCTCGGCCTGGTGCCGGCACAGCACCGCCCAGCGCAGGGTGCCGTACGTCTCCCACCAGCGCAGTGCCTCGGCGGACGGGACCCTGCCGCCGCCCTCGGCGTACCCGGCCAGGAGTTCGGCGCGGGACCCGAAGCCGCCCGCCGGATGCGGCGAGCCGAACCGCCACGCCTTTACACAAAGCCAGCCGAGGTCCTCCACCGGGTCGCCGCGGTGCGTCAGCTCCCAGTCCAGGACGCCGCGGACGCCCTCGGGCGTGACCATGAGATTGCCGGTGCGGAAGTCGCCGTGTACCACCACGGTGTCCCTGCCGGGCGGCGGGCGGTCGCGGGTGAGCCGGCGCAACGCGAGTTCGATCGCCGGGCGCGGTTCGCCGAAGGCCTCGTACATCGCGGCGAGTCCCTCCAGCGGGTCGCCGCCGGGCAGGTCCGCGATCTCGCCGGGCGGGAGCGCGTGGACGCGGGCGAGGATCCGGCCGAGCTCGCGCTCCAGGCCGGGCCGTACGGCGGCGAACCGCTCGT
>NZ_JBHLZP010000109.1:0-18919 GCF_042429965.1 Actinoallomurus acaciae | reverse complement strand
TGCCCTTCGCACACAACGCACGGACCTTACCCGGCGTGTCGGCACCTTCGAGGGTGGTCAGATCCACCATAGAGATAGCGAGATCGATCGCCTCCGCCTTCGCCGACTTCTTGATCGACCGAGTGGCCAGACGAGCAGCCCGCTCCTCTGCACCCACCTGATCCACACCTGGCAACCCGTGCAGGAAGCCGCGGAGCGACCCGGCCGTCGAGGTGATCTCAGCCGGTTCGGAGTCGGCCGGAATCGTTGGGATGACGGTCACAGCGATCGAGTCCTTCCTGTTCGACGTCCGGGCAATTCGGTCTCCTCCTGTGGTGGGGCGGTCGAGGCCCGTTCGACGAGCTTGGTGTCCAGGACGATCCGGCGAGGGATGTCATCGGCGTACTGTTCGTCGAAGCGGCGCAGAAGCAGCCGCATGGCGAGGACGCCTTGTTCCACCATCGGCCGGTCGATCACCGTCAGCGGAGGGCGGAGCAGCGGACCCGTGTCGAGGTCGTCGAAACCGATCAGGCTTATCTGGGCGGGAATGTCCACCCGCATGTCGTGCAGCGCCTTGAGGGCGCCCAGGGTCATGAGGTTGTTCGCGGTGAATATGGCCGTCGGGGGTTCGGGCAGCGACAGCAGCACCATGGTGAGCTGGTAGCCGCTCGCCTCCCGGAAATCACCGATCAGGTCGTGATCAGGCCGGATGTCGATGCCCGCGGCGGCCAGCGTCTCCACGAAGCCGTCGCGTCGGCAGCGGCCCGGGGTCGTGTCCTGGTTCCCGCTGATGGCGGCGATGCGCCGATGCCCGAGTCCCAGCAGATGCGCGGCGGCCTGCCGGGCGCCGTCGTAGTTGTCGACGAGCACGGCATCGAACTGCTCGCCATCGGCGAGATCGCGGTCGAGGAAGACCATCGGCACGTCGGCGTCCCGGACGTGCATCGGGGTCTGGTCCTGCTCGGTGGCCGGCGCGAGGATCACACCGTCCACCTGCCGGACCATGTCCGCGATCACCTCGTCCTCCTGCTCGCTGCTCTCCTCGCTGTTGGCGAGCAGGATCCGGTAGCGCTGGCGGCGGGCGACGGACTCCATCCCCTTGACCACCGCGGCGAAGTAGGGGTTCGTGATGTCCGGAACCACCGCCCCGATGGTCCGCGTCCGCCCGGACTTCAGGGATTGCGCGGCGGCGCTCGGCCAGTAGCCCAGTTCGTCCACGGCCGCCTGAATCGCCTCGGGCGACCGGACCCGCTGTCCGCGCAGGAACCGCGAGACCGTCGCCGGAGAGACCCCGGCACGCGCCGCGACGTCATGGATGGTGGCCACATCACTCCTCTACTGAAACCGTTGTCAGAGCATGGTTGCAGTTCAGGCCGTACTCACGTCAATAGGCCATTGCCGTCATGTTGCCGATCCGTTACATCCAGCCTCCGGCAGGCCTATTTGCAGGGAAGATGTTCACGGAGAGTCGTGGCCGCCGAATCGGGAGCCTGGAGATCACGACCGCGAAGTGAAACCGTTGTCACTACACCGCGTCTGCCGGACCACGGCCGGAGCCGGGCGTCGCGCCGTCTCAGCGCTCGGTCGGGTCCGGGATGGGGAGGGGGCGAGGGGGGACCGGGGTGGAGACGACGATCGAGGTCGTCGTCTGTCCGTGGATGAGGAAGCGGTCGATGACCTCCTCCAACTCGGCGATCGAGGGTGCGTGGACCTTGAGGAAGAAGCAGTCCTCCCCGGTGATCCGGTGACACTCGACCACCTGCGGGGTGCGGAGGGCGGCCTCGGCGACCTTGGGGAGCTGCCCGGGGCCCGGCCGGACGCGTACGAGCGCGGTGACGCTCATGCCGAGGGCCTCGGGCGCGACGTCCATGCGGAAGCCGGTGATGACGCCCGTGCGTTCGAGGCGCTGCACGCGTTCGGTGACCGCGGGCGCGGACATCCCGACCCGGCGGGCGAGCTCGGACATCGACAGGCGGGGGTCGGCGTGCAGCTCGGCGAGCAGCCGTGCGTTGACGTTGTCGATCACGCCGGGAGCAGAGGGATCGTGGCCGTTACGCCGTGAATTCAACGGCAATCTGTGTCTCCCACCTTGAAAATGCCATTCAGGTTCGCATCCAGGCTTGTCACGCTACTCCGGTGAAGCCGTCACCGATGATCGAGCCGCCGCGCCTTCGCGACCGCGTGCCGCCGCAGGCGTTCTTCGGCGTGAGCGCGATCTTCCACTATCTCGGGCCTTCGTTCGCCGTCCTGCTGTTCGCCCACGTCAGCGTGCTCGGGGTCGCCTGGCTCCGGATCGCCGGCGCGGCGGTCGTCTTCGCCGTCTGGCGGCGGCCGTGGCGGCTGGCCGGGCGGCTGCGGCCCGCCCAGCTCGGCGTCCTCGTCGCGCTGGGCGTGGTGCTGGCGGTGATGAACACGGTGTTCTATCTGGCCTGCGCACGGATCCCGCTGTCGACCGTCGGAGCGATCGAGTTCCTCGGCACGATCGTGCTCGCCGCGATCGGAGTGCGGAACGGCCGTAACCTGCTCGCTCTCGCGCTCGCCGTCGGCGGGGTCGCGATGCTCGCCGAGATCAGGTTCGTCGACGCGCCGCTGGGGTTCGCGTTCGCCTTTGCGAACTGCGCGTTGTTCGTGGTGTACGTCGTCCTCGGCCACCGGATCGCCAACACCGGGGCGGGCCTGAGCGGGATCGACCAGCTCGGCGCCGCCATGCTGGCGGCCGCCGTCGCGGTGACGCCGTACGGCCTCGGCGGCGCGACCCGCGCCTTCGCGCACCCGTCCTGGTTGCTGGCCGGCATGGGTGTCGGCGTGTGCTCCTCGGTCATCCCCTATGTCACCGACCAGCTCGCGATGGCCCGCCTGCGCCGGGCGACGTTCGCGCTCATGCTCAGCATCCTGCCGGCGACCGCGACCGTCGTCGGCCTGGTGGTGCTGGCCCAGCGGCCCACCGTCCAGGACCTCGCGGGCATCGCGCTGATCACGGCCGGTGTCGCGCTCCACCAGGAATCATCGTGAGAGGAGTCTCCATGAGGTACGTCCGGCTCGGTGCGGCGGGCCTGAAGGTGTCACGGATCTGTCTGGGCATGATGACCTTCGGCGACACGGCGACGCGGCGGTGGCACCTGGAAGAGGAGGCCGCCGAGCCGATCGTCAAGCAGGCGGTCGACGCCGGGGTGACCTTCTTCGACACCGCCGACATGTACTCGGACGGCGTGAGCGAGGAGATCACCGGCCGGTTGCTCGCCCGGCTGTTCCCGCGCCGCGACGACTATGTGCTCGCCACGAAGGTCTACTACCCGACCGGGTCCGGCCCCAACGACGGCGGGCTGTCGCGCAAGCACATCATGGCCGCCGTCGACGCGTCGCTGCGCCGCCTGGGCACGGACTACGTCGACCTGTACCAGATCCACCGCCTGGACCACGAGACGCCGGTCGAGGAGACGATGGAGGCCCTGCACGACGTCGTGAAGGCCGGAAAGGCCCGATACATCGGGGCGTCCAGCATGTACGCCTGGGAGTTCGCCAAGGCGCAGTACACCGCGCAGGCCGCGGGCCGGACGCGATTCGTGTCCCTGCAGAACCACTACAACCTCATCTACCGGGAGGAGGAGCGGGAGATGATCCCGCTCTGCCGCGACCAGGGGGTCGGCGTGATCCCCTACAGCCCGCTCGCGCGCGGCGTGCTCGCCGGAAACCGTGCCCGGGACGGCAGGCCCGCCACGGTACGCGCCGGCACCGACCCGCTCGCCGAGTCGAGGCACGACGAGACCGACTTCGAGGTCATCGACGTCGTACGGGCGATCGCCGGCGAACGCGGCCTCGCTCCGGCCCAGGTCTCACTCGCGTGGCTCCTCGGCCGGCCCGGCGTGACGGCACCGGTCGTGGGCGCCACGAGACCGCACCACGTCGACGACGCCGTCGCGGCCCTGGAGGTGAGCCTGACCGAAGAGGAGGTCGCGCGGCTGGAGGCGCCCTACCGGCCCCACCCGGTCATCGGCCACTCGTGATCGCCGTGCACACGAGGCCTGCCGTGGGGTGAAGGTCGACCGGCGCCGCTCACGTCCAGCCGAGGGCCCGGTCCACCGCGGCCGGGGCGAAGATGGTGTCGCCGAGCAGATGGGCCGCGCCGACGATGCCGGCCTTCTCCCCCAGACCGGTGCGCACGATGGACAGGTCGCGGGTCGCCAGCGGTGACGACTGCCGGTAGACGACCTCGCGGACCGTCGCGAGGAACGACTCGTCCGCGTCGACGAGCGGGCCGCCGATCGCGATCACATGGGGGTTGATCAGGCTGGTCACGTCGGCCACGGCGTGCCCGATGACCAGGCCTGAGCGGCGGAGGAGCCGCCGTACCTCGCGGTCCCGGGCACGGGCGAGGCGCACGACGTCGTGGACCGACCCGGCGTCGCGGCCGAGGCTTCGCAGATCGCGGACGAGCGCCCAGCCGGAGGCGTACGCCTCGACGCATCCGCTGTTGCCGCAGCGGCACAGGGGCGGGTCGTCGGCGCGGTCGGACTCGAACGCGGGGATGTGGCCGATGTCGCCGGCCGCGCCCAGCGCGCCCCGGTGGATGCGGCCGCCGAGCATGAGGCCCGCCCCGACGCCGGTCGCGGTCTTGACGAGCAGCAGGTCCTGCTCGCCGGGATGGCAGGCGCGGTGTTCACCGAGGGCCATCAGGTTGGCGTCGTTGTCGACGAGCACCGGGCCGGCGAACTCCCCGGCGAAGAACTCCGGCACGCGGTAGTCGTCCCAGCCGGGCATGATCGGCGGACTGACGACCGTGCCGCTGCCGAACTCCACCGGGCCGGGCACGCCCAGCGCGACGCCGCGTACCGCGTCGCGGTCGCGGCCGCACTCGGCGAGGAGCCCGCCGAAGTGACGGCGGACCGTGCCCAGCACCCGGCGCGGCCCGGTCGCGACGTCGAGGTTCGCGGTACGGCGGACGAGCGGGCGGGCCGCGAGGTCGGTGACGGCGGTGCGCACGTGGCTGCCGCCGATGTCGGCCACCAGCAGCACTCCGGCGGCGGCGTCGATCTCGAACGATCCGGCCGGGCGTCCCCTGATCGAGTCGCCACCGGTGGACTCGATGACGTACCGGGCGCGGGTGAGCGCGTCGAGCCGCTGCGCGACGGTCGACCGGGACAGCCCGGTGTGCGCCATGATCTGCGCGCGCGTCGTCGCCTGCCCCGTCCGGATGAGTTCGAGAACCGCTCCCGGCCCCGTCGGGCCGCCCACGGGGACCTGTGCCACGGCGCCCCCCTTTCACGACCTCGCCTGGTACGGGGGAGAGCATAAACCGCCTTATGCGTTGCCGTTGGGCGAATATGCGCAGGGTCACATCCATTTTTGCTTGTCGATTACGCATAAGTCGGACTAGCTTCGCGTGGCAGGAGCCAAGGAGGTGACCGTGAACCCTCTGGGCGTGCACTCACTGGTGTGGGTCGGCGAACTGGCGCCCGAACCGCTGCGCGGCGCGGTCGAACGGTCGCGTGCGGCCGGGTTCGACCTGATCGAGCTGTCCCTCCACGATCCCGGCGTCATGGACGTCGCGGACACGCGTGCCGCTCTCGCCGCGGCCGGCCTGGACGTCGCCTGTTCGCGCGGGCTCGACTTCGACGCCGACATCTCCAGCGACGACACGCGGACCGTCGGGCGCGGCGCCGTCCAGCTCGCCGAGTCGGTACGGCTGACCCGCGAGCTGGGCGGGCGTTACTTCGGCGGGGCGCTGTACAGCGCGCTCGGTAAGTACCCACGCCCGGTCACCGCCCGTGGGCGTGCGAACTGCGTGGCGGTCCTGCGCGACCTCGCCGCCGAGGCGGGCGGCATCACGCTGGGACTCGAGGTCGTGAACCGCTACGAGAGCAACGTCGTCAACACCGCGCGGCAGGCCCTCGACCTCATCGACGACATCGGCGCCGACGGTGTGGTGGTCCACCTGGACACGTACCACATGAACATCGAGGAAGGCGACCTCGCCCGCCCGGTGCACGAGTGCGCGGAGCGGCTCGGCTACGTCCACGTCGGCGAGAGCCACCGCGGTTACCTGGGCTCCGGGACGATCGACTTTCCCCGGTTCTTCCGCGCCCTCGCGGCGGTCGGCTACCAGGGGCCCATCACGTTCGAGAGCTTCTCCTCCGCCGTCGTCGCGGAGGGACTGTCCAACAACCTCGCGATCTGGCGGAACCTGTGGGACGACGGCGCGGACCTCGCGCGGCACGCTCACGCGTTCGTCGTCGAACAGCTCACCGCCGCCCGGATGAACCTCCGCTGACCCCCGCGCCGATCTCGTCGTGAGGTCCTCGACGGCGCCATCAGCCCCCGAAGAGGAAGAAGTGAACGCCGAATGAACGTGTCGGCCGCCGGAACGCTGGACGTCAACGGGCTGGACTACACGATTCTCGCCATCTACTTCGCCGTCGTCGTGGCGATCGGCCTGCTCGCCCGACGGGCGATCGCCACCAGCGAGGACTTCTTCCTGTCCGGCAGGTCGCTGCCGGCGTGGGTGACCGGCCTGGCGTTCATCTCCGCCAACCTCGGCGCGCTGGAGATCCTGGGCAACGCGGCCAACGGGGCTCAGTA
Organism: Actinoallomurus acaciae; assembly: GCF_042429965.1. NCBI lineage: Bacteria > Bacillati > Actinomycetota > Actinomycetes > Streptosporangiales > Thermomonosporaceae > Actinoallomurus > Actinoallomurus acaciae. Next base: position 12,364 of record NZ_JBHLZP010000109.1, on the reverse strand, counting down.
CGGCTTCGCCGCCGTGCATTTCTACTGGGTCGGCGCGATCCCCGCGATGGTCTTCCTCGGCCTGTTCATGATGCCGTTCTACTACGGCAACAAGGTGCACAGCGTGCCGGAGTACCTGCGGCGGCGGTTCAACGCGCCGACGCACTTCTTCAACGCGCTGACGTTCGCGGTCGCCCAGGTGCTGATCGCCGGGGTCAACCTCTACGCCCTCGCGCTGGTCGTGAAGAGTCTGCTCGGCTGGCCGCTCTGGCTGGCGATCGTCGTGTCGGCGGGGCTGGTGCTCGTGTACATCACCCTGGGCGGTCTGTCGGGCGCCATCTACACCGAGGTCCTGCAGTTCTTCGTCATCCTGGCCGGGCTGATCCCGATCGTCGTGATCGGGCTGCACCAGGTCGGCGGGTTCGGCGGTCTGGTGGACCGGGTGCACGACCGTACGCTGCTCGACACCTGGCAGCAGAGCGGCGTCGGGCACTGGAAGAACCCGCTCGGCGACTGGCTCGGCCTGGTCCTCGGTGAGGGCTTCGTCCTGTCGTTCGGATACTGGACGACCAACTTCGCGGAGGTCCAGCGGGCGCTGTCGGCCAAGGACATGTCCGCCGCGCGCCGTACGCCCCTCATCGGCGCCTTCCCGAAGATCTTCTTTCCGCTCCTGACGATCGTCCCGGGCATGATCGCGCTGGTCACCATCCCGCACTTCGGCGGCGCCGGGGGACCCGCCTACAACGACGCGATTCCGGAACTGATGGGCCGGCTGTTGCCGAACGGCGTGCTCGGTATCGCGCTCACCGGTCTGCTCGCGGCGTTCATGGCCGGAATGGCGGCCAACGCCAGCGGCTTCAACACCGTTTTCACGTACGACATCTGGAAGCCGTACATCGCCCGTGACCGGTCCGACCGCTATTACCTGAACGTCGGCCGGATCGCCACCGTGGTCGGCATTCTCATCAGTGTGGGCACGGCGTTCATCGCGTCCGGCTACGGCAACATCATGAATTACATCCAGTTGCTGTTCTCGTTCTTCAACTCGCCGCTGTTCGCCACGTTCGTGCTCGGCCTGTTCTGGAAGCGCACGACGCCATGGGCCGGTTTCTGGGGCCTGGTCGCGGGCACCGCGGCGGCCGCCGCCATGCACTTCGCGGCCTTCCACATCGGATACTTCTACCCGGGCGGGCATCTCGACCCGACGCACGCCACGATCAACGCGCAGATGGCGAACTTCTACGGCGCGATCGTGGCCTTCGTGGTGGACGCGCTGGTGACCGTCGCCGTCACCGTGGTCACCCGGCCGAGGCCGGACAGCGAGCTCGCCGGCCTGGTGTGGCGGCTGCCGTCCGCGGGAGGCCTGGTGGAGGCGCGTGAGCCGCGCCGGCACTGGTGGGAGTCCGAGGCCCTGCTGGGCTCCAGCGCGCTCGGCATCGCGCTCGTGCTCTCGATCACCGTGCTGTTCGTCAAGTAGACCTGGGGAAGGGTGCTTCGATGTCCGAACAATCCGGTACCGGCCCGGCCAATCGCTCGCGGCGGCTGTTCGACCTCCGGTTCCTGATCAGTGGTCTGTTCCTCCTCTATGGAGTGATCGAGGTGGTCACGGGGTTGCTGGACTCCCGCGCGGAACTCGCCAAGGCCGACGGCATCCGCATCAACCTCTGGCTCGGCATCGCCATGCTCGTTCTCGGGCTGTTCTTCCTGCTCTGGGCGAGGCTGCGGCCGCTCCCACCCGCCGACCGCGACAACGGCTGAGCGCACGCCGCAGGCGACCGGACTCGACCGGCGATCGGGCGAGCGGCGCGTTTCGCTCATGTCCGGCACTGGCCACGGTGACCCGCTCTCGTCATCCGCGTCGACGCCGCCTGCGTCACACAGGCACCAACGACGGGGAGACGCGATGCGCCGAGTCTTGATCATGATGCTTGCCGCGTGCACGGCGAGTGCGCTGTTGACGGGGTGTAAGGCAACGCAGGGCGCGGGCGGGCCGGTGCCGTCCGCGTGGCCGGAGTCGGCTTCGGCGGGGAGTTCGCCGGACCCGGTTCCCTCGATGGTGACGCCGTCGGACCCGCCGTCGAGCGCGCCACCGAGTTCGTCGCCGCGCAGAACTCACCGGGTGACGCATCGGCCGGTGACGCGTCCCCGGCCCGTACGTCCGCGGGCCACGCATCGGCGGGCCACACATCGTGCGCCTGCGCCGAAAGCGCCGTCGAATCCTTCCGGCGCGACCGCGAAGTGCAAAGACGGCACCCTTTCGTACTCCCAGCACCACCAGGGCACGTGCTCCCATCACGGCGGCGTCGCGGTCTGGTACAAGTAGCCGGGCGTACCGGACAAGGGGCAGCCTGCCTCTTCCGCGCACGAGGCAGGCTGTCCGTCCGCCCGGCGGATGGCTCAGGTGCCAGGAGCCGGTGTCACCAGGACGTGGCCGGGAATGTCGGTGCGCTCGGATCGGTACCAGTCCACGATCGCCGCGGCCCAGTGGCCGGTCGTGATCCGGCCGGCGCCCGATTCGTCCAGCTCCTCGAACACGGCCGCGCTGTTGGCCCGAGGGAATCCGCTCGCGGTCATGCAGGTGAGGAAGTCGTCTCGTTCGACGTACCCGTCGTCATCCCGGTCGACCAGCGCGGCCACCGATGCCGCGTAGCCGGCCACGGTCTGTTCGGCGTCTCCGGGATCGCCCAACCGGGCGAGGTACTCATCCCGGCTGACCCGGCCGTCCCCGTCGGCGTCGAGGGCCGCGCGCAGACCCGCCCAGAAACGGCGATGCCCGTCGAGGACCGCCCGGCCCTTCGCCGACTCGAAGGGCTCGCCCATCGCACCGAGCACCTCGGCGGCGAGCCGGTCGAAGTCGCCCTCGTCCAGGTAGCCGTTACCGTCGGAGTCGAGTATGCGGAACCGCAGCAGCAGCCGCTCCTGAGCGCCGGAACCGTCCTGCGCGGACTCGTCATTCATGGGGCCCTCCCGATGACCGTTTGTGAGCATAAAAATACACTAGGTGAACATTGGCGAGAAGGCCCGGCCAAGGCATTTCGTGGAGATCGGCTCTACCGCAGGTGGCGTACCGAGACTGTCTCCGGAGGGATGACGCGCGGCAGGACACGAAGCCGCAGGCTGGGTCCATGCGGTTCAGCATCAACATCGGCAACTTCACCTCTCCCGGCGGCCCGGAATCCATCGGAGGTTCGCTGCTGGATGTGGCACGCGCGGCCGACGAGTCCGGCATCGACACGGTGTGGGTGGGAGATCACCTGGTCCAGGCCAATCCGTATGACACAACGGGCGACGACATGCTCGAGGCCTACACCACCCTGGGGTTCCTGGCGGCCCGGACCGAGCGTGTCCGCCTCGGTGCCATGGTCACGGCGGTGACGTTTCGTCCGCCGAGCCTGTTGATCAAGGCGGTCACCAGCCTCGACGTGCTGTCCGGTGGCCGGGCGTGGTTCGGGGTCGGGGCCGGCCACGACGAGACCGAGGCGCGGGCGATGGGACTGCCGCTGCCGCCGGTCACGGAACGGTTCGAGCGGCTGGAGGAGACGCTGCGGCTGGCCCGGCAGATGTGGTCCGGGGTGGAGGCACCGTTCGAGGGCGTCCACTACCGGCTGGAGCATCCCACGAATCGGCCGAACGCGCTGTGCCGTCCGCATCCGCCGATCGTGGTGGGAGGCGCCGGTGAGAAGAAGACGCTACGCCTGGTGGCGGCCTATGCCGATGCCTGCAACCTGTTCGACGTTCCCGGGCAGGGGGATCTTTTGCGACGCAAGCTCGACGTGCTCGCCGGACATTGCCAGGCCGTGGGCCGTCCGTTCGGCGAGATCGAAAAGACCCTGAGCAGCCGCCTCGAGGCCGGGGAGACCCCGGCGGCGGTCGCTGAGCGCTGCGCGGCCTTCGCCGAACTGGGGATCGACCACATCGTCATGATCGTTAACGGGGCCTGGACCGTCGAAGCCGTTGAGCGGTTGGCCGCCGCGGCCGACCTCGTCGCCCGCCACGCGTAGCCCGTCCGTGAAAAGGAGTCATCGACGTCATGGCCGAAGCCGCCCGCGACGAGCGCGAACGCACGCCGTAACAGCGGCGTGCGGGAACGCCCGGCTACCTCAGGGTCGCGTGGGCCTTGCGGTACGCCTGCCGAGCCAGGCTCTCGGCATCGGCCCTGGTGACCTTCGGACCGACGAGCTCGATCGCCGCGAGATATCCGGGGCCGGTGAACAGGACCTGCCACGAGTGCAGCCGCGTACCGCCGGTCACCTGATCGGTTTGGATGATCCGTCCGCCGTCGCCGATGTCGAGGGGCTCATCGGAGACCATCTTCACCGTGACGGGGACGCGGCCCACCCGCGTTTCGATGGTCCGGCACGCCCGTGGAACCGGCTGGGTGATTGCCTGCTCGGCCGGCTGGCCTGGGACCGCGGTGAGCAGTTCCGAAGGGGACCGCCCGACCTGAGGGAAACTCACGAAGGCGCTGGGTTTGGAGCCGATGTCCTTGATGTCGAGAGGGCCGACCCTGGTGCACGGCAGCTCGTCTGTGACCGGTGGCGCGCCCGCGGAGAGCTTCTTGAGCACCGTCGTGAGCGGACCGCTCGTCCTGACGGTCGCGGTGGCTCCGGCAGGTGGTTCGATCAGCGCGTTGGCGAGCTGCCGCGCGGTGTAGCCGGGTGACGCGGATGTCGGCGTCGCGGACGGCGATCCGCCGAGTCCATCATGGGGCGAGGCCGTGGTCGGTGCCGCGCCGCTCCTGCCCCCGCCATGACATCCCGTCACCGCGGTCACCGTGACCACCGCGACGGCCGCCGCCTGTGCTGCCCTGGTCCTCATTGGCACGCTCCCAAACCGATTCGACGGGTATTGATTAGGACGCGTCGGCGGCGATTCGCGTTGACCGGAATTTCCCGGAAGAACAAATCCGCGGGTATGGTGCGTTCCCTCTACCCGAAGGAGTGAAGTGGCCGGTTTTCGTGATCTCGCCGCCGCGATCACCGAACGTCTGCGGGAGCATTTTCCGGATACGGACCTTGCCCAGCAGCAAGTGCTGTGCCTCGCCGAGGAGGCCGGGGAGTTCGTGGGCGCGTACCGCCGCTGGGCGGGAATGGCTCGCCGTACCGGCTCGTGGGAACACGTGAAGGCCGAACTCGCGGACGTGGTCGTGACCGCCTACGTGGCCGCGAACGTGCTCGGTGTCGCCGACCGGCTCGATTGCGTCCATGAGTCGCTGGGCGAGCCCGCAGGTCATGACGCGCTGCGGCAGGTGCGCGCCGTGTTCTGCGCGGCGGCCGATGTGGTCGCGGTCTTCGACCGGGAAGGCCCGAGCGAGGCGCTGCTCGCGACGCATCTCGTGAGTGTCGTCGACCTCGCGTGCGACACCGCGCGGGTGCTGGAGATCGATCTGGATGAGGCGGTGCGGGAGAAGACCGCCGTGATCATGACCCGGGGCTGGCGGGACGAACCCGCCGAAGTGGCCGAGTGAAGGCGCCGCGCTCCACCGGGCCGCTCCAGCGTCTCGATCAACCCACGGCTGTCGGCCGGTTCGGCGGTCACCCCGTGAACATCCCTCGTTTAACGAGATCGAATTTCGGCCAGGTCATGGCCTCGGCCGGCAATTCTGCGGTAGGACACGGGCCTTGCCGCAAGCTCCCGGCGCGCTACACGTTGGAAATGGCAGGGAGTGGGAATTCCTCCCGCCCCCTCATTCGACCGGCCGATCCGGCCACCATGATCCCTCGCCGCGTGAACCGACCGCGACGTACACCGCCGCCGAACGCGCAGGTCCCGCGCGTTCTTGCCGGAAAGGGTTGCGCAAGATCCATTGATGGGTGATTCTCTCTGCTGGTCGACGGAAGGAGCGATTCCTCGCGTGCTGGCGTCAGCCCTGCGGATCCCTATGGGCGATGCCACCCCTGCCGCCGCGGTGATGCCGGGGCCGGTGAGTACGGGGAGTGCGGAACAGCACGCATGCCGCCCCGTGATTCCGCCGTCTCACGAGGAGCGTTCATGCGCCATCGAGTACACCTTGCCGTCGCCGCTCTCGCGGCACTCTTCACCTGCCTGGTATCGGCCGCGCCGGTCCAGGCCGCGACCCTTCCGGATCCGGTCTCGTGTTCCGGCTGCTGGCATCCGGCCCTCGACACCAGCTGGCAGTGGCAGCTCTCCTCGGTGCCGTCCGCGCCGTACCTGGACGTCACCATGTACGACATCGACGGATTCGACGCCACGGCCGGTGACGTGTCCCAGCTCCACTCCACCAAGTCCGGCCGCAAGGTCGTCTGCTACCTCAGCGCGGGCACGTACGAGAACTGGCGGTCGGACGCCGGTGACTTCCCCGCCGGCGTCCTCGGCAATGACGTCGACGGCTGGGAGGGCGAGCGCTGGCTGGACATCCGGCAGTACACCGGAACGCTCGGCACGATCCTCAAGGCACGTATGGACATGTGCAAGTCCAAGGGCTTCGACGCCATCGAGTTCGACAACGTCGACGGCTACAGCAACAAGTCCGGGTTCTCGCTCACCGCGAACGACCAGCTGAAGTTCAACGGCTGGCTGGCGAACGAGGCGCACGGCCGGGGCCTGTCGGTCGGGCTCAAGAACGACAACGCCCAGCTCAAGGACCTCCAGCCGTACTTCGACTGGGCCCTCAACGAGGAGTGCTGGACCTACGACGAGTGCACCAGTGACCAGACCGGCGGCTACGGCTATGACAAGTACGTCGCCGCCGGCAAGGCCGTCTTCAACGTGGAGTACGACCTGGCCACCTCGAAGTTCTGCTCGAAGGCCAACGCCCAGAACTTCAACTCCCTGAAGAAGGACCTGGACCTGACCGCCTACCGGGTTCCCTGCCGCGGCGTCTGACCGTTCGTACGGGCCCCGCCGGATCGCCTCCTCGGCGTTCCGGCGGGGCCTCTCGCGTACCGGAACGCCCGCTCAGGACGCCGGTTCCCGCCGGGCGCGTGGCCGGGCGCGGACGTGCATGCGTTCTCCCTGGCGGCCGAACAGGTTGAGGACCTCGACGGGAGACTCACCGGTGGGGCCGAACCAGTGGGGCAGGCGGGTGTCGAACTCGGCGGCCTCGCCCGGCCCCAGGACCAGGTCGTGATCGGCCACGATGAGCCGCAGGCGTCCGGACAGCACGTAGAGCCACTCATAGCCCTCGTGGGTGCACGGCTCGGGCCGGTTCTGCTCTGCCGGGATGATCGACTTCCAGGCCTGCAGGGGACCCGGGTGCGGGGTCAGCGGGATCACCGTACGACCGTTCCGGACGCGAGGCTTCGAGCGGACCCGGGGGTCGCCGACCTCGGGCGCCCCGACCAGTTCGTCCAGCGGCACCTGATGGGCCTGCGCGATGGGCAGCAGGAGTTCCAGGCTCGGACGGCGCTGGCCCGTCTCCAGCCGGGAGAGCGTGCTCTTGGAGATGCCGGTGGCCTCGGCCAGCGCGGACAGGCTCACGCCGCGTTCGGTGCGGATGCGCTTGAGGCGGGGGCCGACCTGGGCCAGCGTCGTGGCGATCGGGGATTGCTCGTCCATGCCCTCATTTCACCTCCAGCGTCCCGGAATCGGCAACAGAAGTTGTCGGTCCGCCATCGGGCCGCACACCATCGGCGCGGAGGTGATCGCCGTGATCAAGGCGACGAACGACCCGGACGGCGGCGCATCGCGCGCCCCCGGCGACGGGGCTTACGACGTGATGGTGCTGGACACCGGCGAGCCGCGCAACGCGCCTGCCGCGCTTGTGCACGGCTTCTCGTCCCGCGACGCGGCCGCGATGGGCGCCGCTGCCGCCTTCGCCGGCCCGCTGGACGAAGACGTCGCCCGCGCCGCCACGCGGTCCCGCGCCGCGACCGTACGGGGTGATGGCCGGTGAGCGTCGACACCGCGCGGCGGCCGGCGCCGGTCTCCGGCGGGAGACTGCCGTTCGGCGTCTACCTGCTCGCGTTCAGCCTGTTCGCGATGGGCAGCTCGGAGTTCCTGCTGGCCGGGGTCCTTCCGGCCGTCGCCGATGACCTTCAGATCAGCTTGTCCTCCGCCGGCGCGCTGATCTCGGCGTTCGCCGTCGGTGTCGTGGTCGGCGGGCCTCCCTTCGCCATCATGACGTTGCGCCGGCCGCGACGCACCATGCTCATGGCCACTCAGGCCGTCTTCGCCGTCGCGCTGGCGGGCGGCCTTCTGACCGGCAGTTACGGTGTGCTCCTGGCCACCCGATTCGTCGGCGGTCTCGCCTATGCGGGCTACTGGTCGGTCGCGGCGGTCACCGCGGTCGGTCTCGTCACGCCCGATCGCACCGCACGCGCCTCCGGGGTCGTGGTCAGCGGCCTCAGCCTGGCGATGATCGCCGGAGGCCCGGCCGGCGCGTTGCTCAGTCACTTCACCGGATGGCGGGGCGGTTTCTGGGGCGTGGCCGCCCTGACCGCCGCCGGTGCGATCTCGAACCTGCCGGCGATGCCGGCGACCGGCTCGGGACGGGAGCCCAGCGTACGGCGTGAGCTTCGCACCATGAGGCGGCCGCAGCTGTGGGTCGTCTACGCCGTCACCGTCCTGAGCACCGCCGCCTACATGATCTCGTTCAACTACCTCGCGGCGTTCCTGACCGACGTCACCGGCGTCCCCGGCGTCTGGGTTCCCGCGATCCTCGCGCTGTTCGGCGTCGGGGCCTTCACCGGTCTGTCCGTCGGAGGCAGGATCGCCGACCGGCGGCCGGCCCACGCCCTCCTGGCCGGAGCGCTGGGCATCCTGGTCACCTCCGTCCTGCTCGCGGCCCTCGCCCGGCACGCGGCGGCCGTCGTCCCCCTCGTCTTCCTCCTCGGGGCCGCCGGGTTCGTGCTGAACCCGGCCATCTACGCGCGGGTCTTCGGCATCGCGTCGGCGGCACCGACACTCGCCGGAGCCACCACCGTCTCCGCGTTCCAACTCGGCATCAGCCTCGTCCCGGCACTCGCCGGGGTCGCCCTGAACGCCGGCGCGGGCATCACCTCGCTCGTCTGGATCGGCGCCGGCCTGGCGACGGCCATCGTGCCGGCCGTCCTCCTCGACCGGACGATGTCCCGGTAATCGGTTTGACCGATGTCTGGCCGGCGTGGCAGAGTCTGTAATTGGTCAAACCGATTACAGGAGATGCTCAGATGATCGACAGGCGCACGTTCGGGAAGCTCATCGGCGCGGGTGCGGCCACGGCGTCACTGTCCGGGCTCTCCGCGGCCCCGGCCTCGGCGGCCGTGCCCGGCGGGCGGACTCCGGCGAAACCGGGAAGGCGCACGTCCTTCGGTGCGCTCGAACAGGTCGACGCCGGCGTCCTGACCGTCGGCTACGCCGAGGCCGGGCCCGCCGACGGCCCCGCGGTCGTCCTGCTGCACGGCTGGCCGTACGACATCCACAGCTACGCCGACGTCGCGCCGCTGCTGGCCGCCGAGGGCCACCGCGTGATCGTCCCCTACCTGCGCGGCCACGGCACCACGCGGTTCCGGTCCCGCCGCACGCCGCGCAACGCGCAGCAGGCGGTGGTCGCCCTCGACATCATCGCGCTGATGGACGCGCTCAAGATCGACAAGGCGGTCCTCGCCGGCTACGACTGGGGGGCGCGTACGGCCGACATCATCGCCGCCCTCTGGCCGGAGCGCTGCAGGGCGCTGGTCTCCGTCACCGGCTACCTGATCACCAACCGCGACGCCAACAAGGTGCCGCTGCCGCCGAAGCAGGAACAGGCGTGGTGGTACCAGTACTACTTCGCCACCGAACGAGGGCGGCAGGGCCTCGACCAGCACCGCCACGACCTGGCCCGGCTCGTCTGGGAGTACAACTCACCGACCTGGCACTTCGACGACGACACCTTCGAGCGCACGGCGGCGGCCTTCACCAACCCGGACTACGTGAGCATCGTGATCCACAACTACCGCTGGCGGCTGGGCCTCGCCGAGGGCGACCCGCGCTACGACGGCCTGGAGAAGCGCCTGGCCAAGGGGCCGGTCATCGGCGTTCCCACGGTCACGCTCGACGGCGAGGTGGATCCCTTCACGCCCGCCGGCGACGGCTCGATGTACCGCGACAGGTTCTCCGGGGAATACGTGCACCGGACGCTGCGGGGCATCGGCCACAACGTGCCCCAGGAGGCCCCGGAGGCCTTCGCGCAGGCCGTGCTCGACGCCGGCCGTCTCTGAGCGACACGGACATCAGGCGAGAGGCCCGGTCCACCTGCTGGGGAGCGTAACCGGTCAAAGCCGTGGTCATCGTCGCGATGGGTCACCGGGCTCCCGCAGGAGGGCCTCCTGGGTCACGGACGCGACGAGGGTTCCGTCGAGGGTCTGGACCGAACCCTGCGCCAGGCCGCGGGTGCCCACGTGGGCGACGGGGCTCATGGAGTACAGCAGCCACTGGTCGACGCGCGGCGGGCGGTGGAACCAGATCGCGTGGTCGAGGCTGACCCCCGGCGCCTGCGACCGCGGCGACCGGGCCGCCCGCACGACGGCGAGGTCCGACAGGTAGGTGAGCACGCACGCGTGCCGCGCCGGGTCCGCGCCGACCGGTGTCGTCACCCGCGCCCAGAACGGATGGGAGATCGGGAAGGGGCCGGGCTCGGGCGTGGCGACCGGCCGTATCTCCACCGGCTGGTCGTCGCCGAACAGCAGCGACAGACGCACCGGGCGAAGGCCGTCGGGCGGTGGTACGGACGGGGGAGCGGCCGCCTGCCAGTCCTCTCCGGGCTCGGGCTCGTGGAAGGAGACGATCATTTCGAAGATCGGCTTTCCTTCCTGGCGGGCGGTGACGTCGCGGGTGGAGAACGCGCGCCCGTCGCGCGTCCTGGTCACCTCGAACCAGAGCGGCAGGCCCGGCCGGCCGGGCCGTACGAAATAGGCGTGGAGGGAGTGCGCCGGCCGTCGCGCGTCGACGGTGAGACCGGCGGCGCGCAGGGCCTGCGCCGCCACCTGCCCGCCGAAGGACCGCTCCAGCGCGGCGTCCCGCGGAGAGGAGAGGAACCGGTCGCCGTCGAGTCGTTCGAGTTCGAGTGAGTCCCAGAACAGCGCTGCTTCGGTCACGAGTGCCTTTCGCCTCGAAGGAGTGGCGGGCCGATCGGGTCCTCGTCGGCGATGTCGCCGGTGTGATCGTCGGCTCGTACGCCGCGTCGAGTCTCACCGGGCGGGCCCGATGGCGTCGGCCGCGTCACACCTTGCGGGCCACGCCGCCGAACGTGGACACCTCGGGCGGCGGGCCGAACGGGCTGGGCTCGGGCCGCCAGCGTGACACCGAGACCACGCCGGGCTCGAGGAGTTCGAGGCCGTCGAAGAAGGCGGCGATCCGGTCGGGGCTGCGGAGCAGGTAGGGGACCGCGCCGCCCGAGTTGTAGCGCCGGTGGGCCTCCTCGCGCGCCTTGTCGACGTCGGTGCCGTCGCTGAGCACCAGGTGGCTGCCGGGCGGCAGGGCGTCCAGCAGCCGGTTCAGGATCGACCGCGCCTCATCGTCATCGCTGATGTGCGCCATGATCCCCAACAGGATCAGGCCGACGGGCCGGCCGAGGTCCAGGGTGCGGGCCGCGGCCTCCAGGATCGTGTCCGGGGCGCGGACGTCGGCGTCGATGTAGTCGGTGGCACCCGGAGGCGTGCTCGTGAGCAGGGCGCGCGCGTGCGCGAGCACGAGAGGGTCGTTGTCCACGTAGACGATCCGGGACTCCGGGGCCACCCGCTGGGCGATCTCGTGGGTGTTGTCGACGGTGGGCAGGCCGGTGCCGATGTCCAGGAACTGCCGGATCCCGGCCTCATCCGCGAGATGGCGGACGGCGCGGGCGAGGAAGTGCCGGACCGCCCGCGCGACCTCCGGCATTCCCGGGAAGATCTCGCAGAACGCGTCGCCGGCCTCGCGGTCCGCGGGGTAGTTGTCCTTGCCGCCGAGCCAGTAGTTCCAGATGCGGGCCGAGTGCGGCACGCCCGTGTCGAGTTCGGGCAGCGGGTTCCCGGCGGGGGTGAGCGAGTCGTCGGTCACGGAAACCCTTCCCTCAACGGCGCCATTCTTCGGACATCTCCGAATTACGGGTATCCATCCCTCGCAATACCGAAACCATCATGCCGGTTGTTCGCCCCGGCCGAAACGGTGAGTTCCGCCGGCGAGCCGGACGCGTTCGCCGTCACTCTCCGGCGCCCGCGCCTATCCGCCCGGCGGGGCGTGGTCCGGCCGGGCGGCCGCGGCGGCCACGATCGCGGTGGCGGCCGGATGCCAGGGGTGCCCGGGCGGGCCGGTGAGCACCAGCCGGCGGGTGATCTCCTGGGTGAGCGGCACCATGACCAGGCGCGGGACGAGCATGGCGCCGGCCAGGGCCGGGACGATCGAGACGCCGATCCCGGAGCGGACCATCGCCATCAGCGTCCCCATGTCGCGGATGCGGTGCGCCGGGTCGAACGGGACGCCCGCC
>NZ_JBHLZP010000108.1:0-19095 GCF_042429965.1 Actinoallomurus acaciae | reverse complement strand
CGCCGGCGAATACCGCGCGTACGTCGCGCTGGCCGGTGACTACCGGGTGGTCGCGGTCGACGCGGCGACGCGGGCGCCCGTCGGGCGGGCCATCACGACCGACGCGGCCCAGGGCGTCGCGGTCACGCCGGACGGCCACAAGGTCTACATCGCCGACACCGGCCAGTACGACGTGCTGGTCGCCGACGCGGTCACCGGCGAGATCCGGCCGGTGCACGTCGGGCCGTTCCCTCGGGACGTGGCGGTCTCCCCCGACGGCCGGAAGGTGTACGCCGCGGTGACCGGCGGCGACACCGGCAAGGGCGGCTCGGCCGTCGTCGCGGTGATCGATCCGGCCACCGACGAGGTGGTCCGGCGGATCCACGCGGGCACGGCTCCGCGCCAGGTCGTCTTCAGCGCGGACGGCCGGCGGGCCTACGTCAGCCACGACGGCGGCATCGCGGTGATCGACGTGTCGAGTGACCGGGTGGTGCGGTCCATCAGCGATCCGTTCTGCCCGCAGGGCATCGCGGTCGACCCGGCCGGGCGGAGGCTGTATGTGGCCGAGCCGCCCGCGGGCCGGGTGTCGGTGCTCGACACGGCGACCGGCCGGGTGGTGGGCCGGATCGCCGCGGGTGACCAGCCGTGGGCGGTGGACGTCACCCCGGACGGCACGAAGGCCTACGTCGCGCAGATGAACGACAACGCGGTCGCCGTGGTCGACACGGCGACCGGGCGGGTGCGGGCCACGATCGGCGTGGGAAAGCTGCCCGCGTCGGTCGCGGTGACGCCGGACGGCTCGGAGGTGTGGGTCGGCAACGTCTTCTCCGGCAGCGTCTCGGTGATCGGCGTCGCCTCCGGTACGGTCGTCGCGACGATCGCGGGTGGCAGCGGCACGAAGCCGATCGACGCGGCCCCGGTGGGGATCGCCTTCGGCCGGGCGCCCTCGTGAGGCGTCAGGAGCCGTGCACGGCCTGGATCTCCAGGCCGATCTCGATCTCGTCGCCGAGCATGAGCCGGTCGCCCTGGAGCGGGATGTTGAACTCGATGCCGTAGTCGGAGCGCAGGATCCGGGTGGAGGCGGTGAACCCGGCCCGGAGGCCGCCCCACTGGTCGGTGCCGGCGCCGTGGAACTCGGTGAGCAGGCTGACCGGGCGGGTGACGCCGCGGATCGTCAGGTCGCCCTCGACGGTGTAGCGGGGATGACGGGCCCGGCGGCCGGTGCGGGCCGGCGCGACGGAGGTCGCGGTGAAGGTCATGGCCGGGTGGTTCGCCGCGTCGAGGATCCGGGAGGAGCGGATGAGCTCGTCCCGCTCGGCGTTTCTCGTGTCGATCGAGGCGATGACGACCTCGGCGACGACGGTGGAGGCGAAGACGTCGTCGGCGATGTCGATGCGCCCGCTGAACTCGGTGAAGACGCCGCGAACCGTCGTCATCATGTGCCGGAGGCTGAAGGTGATCTCCGAGTGGTCCGGATCGATCCGCCATGTCCCGGCGGTGATCTCCGGTGCGGTGATGGTCTCCGTCATGTCCTTCTTTCCCGAAGCCGCGCTCTCGAGCGCACCAGGGTAGTTGAAACGGCACCAAGAACGCACATCGACCGTCGATTCGCATCACAGAGGGCACTCGTGATAAGCGGTCGGTCTGTCCGCACTTCGGCCACGATGCCCGGGTCTCGGCGTCGGAGAGACCGATCCGGGGAAACGACGGACGCCCTGCCGTACCCCTCTCGGGAGGGTGCGGCAGGGCGTCCGGTGTGGATCAGACGAGCGGCCGTGCGGTCGGCGGGATCGCGGTCGGCAGGGCGGTGCGGCCCATGAGCCACCGGTCGACACCGGCCGCCGCGGACCGGCCCTCGGCGATCGCCCAGACGATCAGCGACTGGCCCCGGCCCATGTCGCCCGCGGCGAAGACGCCCTCGACCGAGGTGGCGTACGTGCCGTCGCGTACGACGTTGCCACGCTGGTCCAGTTCGACGCCGAGCTGGTCGAGCAGGCCCTCGCGCTGCGGGCCGAGGAAGCCCATGGCGAGGGTGACCAGTTCGGCCGGGATCTCCCGCTCGGTGCCGGGAATCGGCTTGAAGCGGGTCTCGGGCCCCTCGACGTCGACGACGCGCAGTGCCTTGACGCGGCCGTTCTCGTCACCGACGAACTCCAGGGTGTTGACCGCGTAGGCGCGGTCGCCGCCCATGCCGTGCAGCTCTTCGTGGGCCGACTCCATCTTGAACAGCATGGGGTAGGTCGGCCACGGCTGGCCCGCGGGCCGCGCCTCGGGCGGCCGCGGCATGATCTCCAGCTGGGTGATGGAGCGCGCGCCCTGGCGTACGGCCGTGCCGATGCAGTCGGCGCCGGTGTCGCCGCCGCCGATGACGACGACGTTCTTGCCCTCGGCGCTGATCGGCGAGACCTCCAGGTCGCCCTCCTGGACCCGGTTGGACGGCGGCAGGTACTCCATCGCCTGGTGCACGCCGTCCAGCTCACGGCCGGGGACGGACAGGTCACGCCAGACGGTGGCGCCGCCGGCCAGCACCACGGCGTCGTAGGCCGCGCGGAGCTGGTCGGCGGTCACGTCGACGCCGGCGTTGACCGAGGCGCGGAAGTCCGTGCCCTCGGCGCGCATCTGCGCGATCCGCCGGTCCAGATGCGCCTTCTCCATCTTGAACTCGGGGATGCCGTAGCGCAGCAGCCCGCCGATCCGGTCGGCGCGCTCGTACACGACGACGTCGTGGCCGGCGCGGGTGAGCTGCTGGGCGGCGGCGAGCCCGGCCGGGCCCGAGCCGACCACCGCGACCCTCTTGCCCGTACGGACCGCGGGCGGCTGCGGCGTCACCCAGCCCTCGGCGAACGCCCGGTCGATGATCTCGACCTCGACCCGCTTGATCGTGACGGGGTCGGAGTTGATGCCGAGCACGCACGCGGACTCGCACGGCGCCGGGCACAGCCGGCCGGTGAACTCCGGGAAGTTGTTCGTGGCGTGGAGGCGTTCGATCGCCTCGCGCCACGCGCCCCGGTGGACCAGGTCGTTCCACTCGGGGATGAGGTTCCCCAGCGGGCAGCCGTTGTGGCAGAACGGGATGCCGCAGTCCATGCAGCGTGACGCCTGCTTGTTCAGCGAGCCTTCGGGGAAGTCCTCATACACCTCGCGCCAGTCGCGGATCCGTACGTCGACCGGGCGACGCTTCGGGAGCTCGCGCTGATGGGTCAAAAACCCCTTCGGGTCGGCCATGTCGTCTCCCCCTTCACCCGTTGCTGGCGGCCATGACCGCCTCGTCGATGTCGCGGCCCTCGGCCTCGGCCCTGGCCCGTGCGGTCAGCACACGCTTGTAGTCGCGCGGCATGATCTTTCCGAAGCGCGTCACGGCCGCGTCCCAGTCGGCGAGCAGCCCGGCGGCGACCTCCGAGCCGGTCTCGGCCCGGTGGCGGGTGACGATGTCGTGCAGGTACGCGCGGTCGTCCTCCTCCAGGGGTTCGAGTTCGACCATCTCCAGGTTGATGCGCTCGGGGTGCAGGTCCAGCACGTAGGCGACGCCGCCGGACATGCCGGCCGCGAAGTTGCGGCCGGTCGGGCCGAGCACGACGGCCCGACCGCCGGTCATGTACTCGCAGCCGTGGTCGCCGACGCCCTCGACGACGGCGGTGGCTCCGGAGTTGCGGACGCAGAAGCGCTCGCCGACGACACCGCGGATGAACGCCTCGCCGGAGGTGGCGCCGTACAGCATGACGTTGCCGGCGATGATCTGTTCTTCGGCGGCGAACGACGACTCCGCGGGCGGGCGCACGGTGATGCGCCCGCCGGACAGGCCCTTGCCGACGTAGTCGTTGGCGTCGCCGATGAGGCGGAGCGTGACGCCGCGCGGGACGAAGGCGCCGAACGACTGACCGGCCGATCCGGTGAAGGTGATGTCGATCGTGTCGTCGGGCAGCCCGCCGGCCCCCCACTTGCGGGTGACCTCGTGGCCGAGCATGGTCCCGACGGTGCGGTTGACGTTGCGGACCGGTATCTCCAGCTTCGTCGCGTGCCCGTAGGCGATGGCGCCCTCGGCGAGCTGGATCAGCGTGTTGTCCAGCGCCTTCTCCAGGCCGTGGTCCTGGCCGGTGGTGTTGTGCAGCGGCGTGCCCTCGGGCAGGTCCGGCAGATGCAGGATCGGCGTGAGGTCCAGCCCGGAGGCCTTCCAGTGGTCGACGGCCTTGGCGGTGTCGATCAGCTCGACGTGGCCGATCGCCTCGTCGAGGCTGCGGAAGCCGAGCGCGGCCAGGTACTCGCGCACCTCTTCGGCGATGAACTCGAAGAAGTTGACGACGAACTCCGGCTTGCCGCTGAAGCGCTTGCGCAGCTCCGGGTTCTGCGTCGCGACGCCGACCGGGCAGGTGTCGAGGTGACAGACGCGCATCATGACGCAGCCGGACACCACGAGGGGCGCGGTGGCGAACCCGAACTCCTCGGCGCCGAGCAGCGCCGCGATGATCACGTCGCGGCCGGTCTTCATCTGCCCGTCGGTCTGCACGACGATGCGGTCGCGCAGGCCGTTGAGCAGCAGCGTCTGCTGGGTCTCGGCGAGGCCGAGCTCCCAGGGCGCGCCGGCGTGCTTGATCGAGGTCAGCGGTGACGCGCCGGTGCCGCCGTCGTGGCCGGAGATGAGCACGACGTCCGCGTGCGCCTTGGAGACGCCGGCCGCGACCGTGCCGACGCCGACCTCGGCGACGAGCTTGACGTGCACGCGCGCCGCGGGGTTGGCGTTCTTCAGGTCGTGGATGAGCTGGGCGAGGTCCTCGATCGAGTAGATGTCGTGGTGCGGCGGCGGCGAGATGAGGCCGACGCCGGGCGTGGAGTGCCGGGTCTTGGCGATCCACGGGTACACCTTGTGCGCGGGGAGCTGGCCGCCCTCGCCGGGCTTGGCGCCCTGGGCCATCTTGATCTGCAGGTCGTCGGCGTTGGTGAGGTATTCGGAGGTCACGCCGAACCGGCCGGAGGCCACCTGCTTGATCGCCGAGCGGCGCAGGTCGCCGTTGGCGTCCGGGGTGAACCGCTCGGGGTCCTCGCCGCCCTCGCCGGTGTTGGACTTGCCGCCGATGCGGTTCATCGCGATGGCGAGGTTCTCGTGCGCCTCGGCGGAGATGGAGCCGTAGGACATCGCGCCGGTGGAGAACCGCTTGAGGATCGACTCGGCCGGCTCGACCTCCTCGATCGGCACCGCCGGCCGGTCGCCCTCGCGCAGTTCGAACAGCCCGCGCAGGGTCATCAGCCGGGTCGCCTGGTCGTCGACGAGCCTGGTGTAGTCCTTGAACAGCTCGTAGCGGCGGGTGCGGGTCGAGTGCTGGAGCTTGAAGACCGTCTCGGGGTTGAACAGGTGGTGCTCGCCCTCGCGGCGCCACTGGTACTCCCCGCCGACCTCCAGGGTGCGGTGCGCCGGCGCGTTGCCGCTCGGCGGGTACGCGCGCCGGTGCCGCTGGGCGACCTCCTCGGCGAGCACGTCGAAGCCGACGCCGCCCAGCCGTGAGGTGGTGCCGGCGAAGCACTCGTCGATGACCTCGGCGCCCAGGCCGATCGCCTCGAAGATCTGCGCGCCGGTGTAGGAGGCGACCGTGGACACGCCCATCTTGGACATGATCTTCAGCACGCCCTTGCCGTACGCCTTGACCAGGTTGCGCACGGCGGTGGCCCGGTCGCCGGCGAGGTCGCCGGCCTCCACCAGGTCCTCGACCGTCTCGATGGCGAGGTAGGGGTTGACCGCGGACGCGCCGTATCCGATGAGCAGGGCCATGTGGTGGCACTCGCGGGCGTCGGCGGTCTCGACGACGAGGCCGACCCGGGTGCGGCTCTTCTCGCGGATCAGGTGGTGGTGGACGGCGCCGGTGAGCAGCAGCGACGGGATCGGTGCCTGGGAGGGCCCGGCGCCGCGGTCGGACAGGACGAGGATGCGTGCGCCGTTCTCGATCGCGGTCGAGACCTCGTCGCAGATCTCCTCGAGCCGCTGCGACAGCGCCGCTCCCCCGCCGGACACGTCGTACCGGCCGGACACCACGTACGGGGCGAACCCGGGCAGGTCACCCTCGTCGTTCACGTGGAGGATCTTGGCGAGTTCCTCGTTGTCGAGGATCGGCGTGGGCAGCACCAGCCGGCGGCACGAGTGCGGACCCGGCGTGAGCAGGTTGCTCTCGGGGCCGAGGGTGGACTGCAGGCTCGTCACCAGCTCTTCGCGGATGGCGTCGAGCGGCGGGTTGGTGACCTGCGCGAACAGCTGCTTGAAGTAGTCGAACAGCTGACGCGAGCGGCTGGACAGCACGGCCGGGGGCGTGTCGGTGCCCATCGAGCCGATCGGCTCGGCACCGGTGCGGGCCATCGGCGCGAGGAGGATCTTGAGCTCCTCGGAGGTGTAGCCGAAGATCTGCTGGCGCCGGACCAGGTTCTCGTGCGTGACGTGCTGCAGTTCGCGCTGCGGGAGCTCCTCGAAGCGGATCAGCCCGGCGTGCAGCCACTCCTCGTACGGGTGCTCGGCGGCCAGCTCGGCCTTGATCTCGTCGTCCTCGACGATGCGTCCCTGCGCGGTGTCGACGAGGAAGATCCGGCCGGGCTGCAGGCGGCCCTTGCGGACGACCTTGGACGGCTCGATGTCGAGCACGCCGGCCTCGCTGGCCAGGACGACGAAACCGTCGTCGGTGACCCAGAAACGTCCCGGGCGCAGGCCGTTGCGGTCCAGCACGGCGCCGACGACGGTGCCGTCGGTGAAGGTGACGCTGGCCGGGCCGTCCCAGGCCTCCATCAGGGTCGAGTGGAACTCATAGAAGGCCCGGCGCGCCGGGTCCATCTCCGTGTGGTTCTCCCACGCCTCGGGGATCATCATGAGCACCGCGTGGGGCAGCGACCGGCCGCCGAGGTGGAGCAGTTCGAGGCACTCGTCGAACGAGGCGGTGTCGCTGGCATCGATGTCGATGACGGGGAAGATCCGCGACAGGTCGCCCGGGAGGACGTCGGAGGACAGCAGCGCCTCGCGTGCCCGCATCCAGTTGCGGTTGCCCTTGACCGTGTTGATCTCGCCGTTGTGCGCGATGAAGCGGTACGGGTGGGCCAGTTCCCAGGCCGGGAAGGTGTTGGTGGAGAACCGCGAGTGCACCAGGGCGATCGCGCTGGCGTAGCGCCGGTCGGACAGGTCGGGGAAGAACGGCTCCAGCTGCGGGGTGGTCAGCATCCCCTTGTAGACGATCGTGCGGCTGGACAGGCTCGGGAAGTAGACCCGCGCGTCCTGCTCCATGCGCTCGCGGGCGCAGAAGACGACGCGGTCCAGCTCCAGCTCGCGGGCGCCGCTGCGCGCGGTGAGGAACAACTGCGCGAAGTGCGGCATGACACGCCGCGCCGTCGGCCCGCAAAAGTGCGGGTCGTAGGGCAGCTCTCGCCAGCCGAGGACGGTCAGGCCCTCCTCGTCGGCGATCCGCTCGACCGTCTCCACGGCCGCGACGCGCTCGGCGGAGTCGGCCGGCAGGAACGCGATGCCCACGGCGTACGTGCCGGGCTCGGGCAACGCGAAGTCCACGGCCTCGCGGAAGAGCTCGTCCGGAATCTGCGTGAGGATCCCCGCACCGTCGCCGTCGTCGGGCTCGGCGCCCTTGGCGCCACGGTGATCGAGGTTCCGGAGGACGGTCAAGGCTTTGACCACGATATCGTGGCTCTTACGTCCGGCCAGGTCAGCGACCATGCCCACACCACAGGCATCGTGCTCGTTGGCCGGGTCGTACAGGCCTTGACGCTCGACGCGTCCTTGACCTGAAGTCATGGCGGCAGGCACCATCAGCCCTCCCGTCGTCTCGTTCTGCTCCTTCATCAGTGCAGTCTTGGGACGACGTTGGCCCTGCTGCGGTGACTAGAGGTTACAGCACTGTCTGTTTCATCCCCGACGCGACATGATCGCGAAACTTACCTAACTGTTCCCATCTAGCCTCAAAGCACTGCGTGCCCGGATAAATTCCTCCAAAAAGCGGGCCCGCAGGTGACGCCGATCACTCTTCGGGCCGTGGCCCGCATGCCGCTTTCCCTTCGGGCCGCCGTCTCCGGCCTCGGGCGATGGCGCGTCCCCGCCCGGCCGCGCCGCCGGGTCCAGGGGCTCTTCCGCCGCCGGTGGCGGCCGGCCGGCAGCCCGTCGAGAGGACGACCGAAAAGCGGATGCCGACCGGAATCCGGGCACCCCGCTGCGCTCCGTGTCAGATACCGGCCGGTACCTGCCGAAACGCGGCGTGGAACCGGCCGGCCTCCGGCAGGTCAGTTGCGGTGGAAGAGGATCAGTTGCGGTGGAACAGGAACTGCTTGCCCGCCTGCAGCACCGTCGAGCTCGGGCTGATCGTGTCGATGCCGTAGCTGTCGCCGTGGGTGCCGTCCGCGCGTCCGGCCCAGCCGACCACGACGAAGTGGCCGTACGCGCCGCTCTCCGCGCCCGTCGTCGACGTGCCGAACTTGTCCACCGGCGAGGCACCGCTGATCGGCTGGAAGAAGCCCTTGTTCGCCTTGGGGTCGAGGTCGTCGATGAACGCGTTGGCCGAGGTGACGTCCTTCAGGTTGAAGATCGCCATCTGCCCCACCCATTTCTGGTCGGCCGACACGTACGCGGCGCGGACCACCTGGGTGCAGCCGTAGCCCTGCAGCGCCGTCTGCAGGGCCGCGCCGGTGACGGCGCCGACGCAGTTGGTGTCGAGCCGGCCCGTGCCCTGGACGTTGAAGACCGTGTTGTCGCTGGAGTCCTTGTAGGACTTGGCCTCGGGGTCGGCGAACACCTCATCGAGGGTCAGCGGCTTGGAGTCCTTGCTCGCGGTGTTCAGGGAGTCCCACAGCGACCAGGACTTCATCGAGTTGTAGGTCGTCGGCTTGCCCACGCCCGAGGCGACCGGCGGCCCGCCGCCCGAGGACGGCGAGCGGCTCGGCGTCGCCGAGGGGCTCGAGGAGGCGGTGTCGTCACCGCTGCCGGAGGCGGCCAGGTAGTACGCCCCGCCCAGCACCACGCAGACGAGGACCACCGCGGCGACGATCACCATGGTGATGATGCCCGCGCTGCTCTTCTTGGGCGGAGGGTACTGCCCCATCGGCGGCGGGCCCATCGGAGGCTGGCCGCTCGGCAGCGGCTCCGGTCCCTGCCAGCCCGAGATCGGCGACTGCGGATATCCCCCGGCGGGCGGGCCCCCGTACTCGCCGGGTGAGGGCGTGCCCCACGGCTGCCCTCCGGAGGGCGGCTGGCCAGGTCCCATCGGCGGGTAGGGGTAACTCATCTCGGATCTCCTCGGGGGGACACCGCTCATCGGTGATTGAGATAGAGCTTAGAGCGTGATTCGCGGCGTTTGCCGTGTTCCCCGCCCTGTACTTCGCGCTGTGACGGACTCGGGAGTTCTTCGTTCGGCGCGAGCGGGCCCGGAAAACCCCTATTCGCCCTTGCCAGTGCCGGTCGCGCGGACGAGGACGGCGCCCGGCCGGCCCGTGGTGACCAACAGGGACAACAGGGCGGCGTCGCTCTCATCGCCCGAGCCGTCGGTGCGCTGGACCCAGGTGATGACCGCGTAGTGGCCCATCGCGACGCCGCGCGCCGTGCTGAAGGCCCGCCCGAACGACACCGAACGCGGCGGCACGAGCGGGAAGCCGTTGCCGGCGCGCGGGTCGGCCTCGGCGACCACCTGGTCGGCGCCGCGCGCGTCGGCCAGGTTGAAGATCGTGACCATCGCGGCGAACCGGTCGTCGGAGTAGGTGGCACGCGCCACCTGGGTGCAGCGTGCCCGCTCGAGCGTACCGGCCAGCCGGGGGCCCCAGATGGCCGACGTGCATCGCGAGTCCAGTTGGGAGGCGGTCAGCTTCAGCGACGCCTTCGCGTCGGTATCACTGATCTTCTTGGGGGTGAAGACCTCCGCCGCGGTGAGGGGCTTGGTGTCCTTCGCACGGTCGGCGATCGCGCTGAAGGCCGCGGTCGAGGCCGCCTGGGAGTACGCGGACGCGAGCGGCCCGTCGGAGCGCACGTTCGTCACCGAGGGCGGCGGCGCCGTGCCGGGCGTTCCACCGTCACCGGTGAAGGCCACGACGGCGACCACCACGATCACGGCGAGGAGCACGACCGCACCGGCGGCGGCGAAGTAGGCCACGGGCGGAAGCGCCGCGGTACGCCGCTGCAGGCGGCGTGTTAGCGACGCGTCCTCACTCGGCGGTCCCTCGTCGTACGAGGACGCCCCCTGATGCGCGTCCTCGTAGGGCGGCGGTCCGTCATACGGCGCTTCCTCGTACGGCGGCGGAGGCACGTCGCCCCGGCGGCGGCCACGCGGAGCCCGACGCGGACGGCGTCGCGGCGGCCCCGAAGGCCCCTCCTCGTACGAGGGCGCCTCGTCGTATGAAGGCCCGCCGTCGTAGGGCGACCGCCCGTCATAGGGCGGCGCGTCGTCGTACTGAGGCGGGAAACCACCCTCATACGACGACGGAGGCGCCTCCCCCCGGCGGCGGCCACGCGGAGCCCGACGCGGGCCGCGTCGCGGCGGCCCCGAAGGTCCGTCCTCGTACGAAGACCCACCGTCGTAGGACGACCGCCCGTCATAAGACGCCGCGTCGTCGTACTGAGGCGGGAAACCACCCTCGTGCGACGACGGCGGAGGTGCTCCGTCGCGGCGGCGGCGCGGGTCTCGTCGTGGGCCGATCCGGCCGGCCATCTCGCTAACCGCCGACGAGGACGAGCCGCTCCCAGACGAAGTCGTCGGCCCTCTCGATGGCGATGCTCGCGTCGAGCAGTTCGTTCATGGTCTGCGGCTGCGCGCCGCCGGCCCGCTCGACCCAGCTGATGACCACGTAGTGGCCGAAGGACTGGCTGTAGGCCGCGCTGAACCCGTTGCCGAAGTTCTCGGCGCCCTGGGCGGGCAGCGGCGACACGAAGCCCGCGCTGCTGTTCGGGTCGAGGTCGCGGACGATCTGCTCGGCGCCCTGCAACTGCTCGAGGTTCATCGCGACGAACTGGCCGAGGTACTTCTTGTCCTGGCTGACGTACGCGCCGCGCGCCACCTGGGTGCAGCCGTACTTGCGCAGGTCGTTCTGGAGCTGCTGGCCCCAGGTCGCCGACGCGCAGTCCGACAGCTTCGAGCCCACCAGCGTGAAGTGGTAGTTGCCGTGGCTGACCGACTTGGCGTCGTCGCCGAAGACCTCGTTGTCGTTGAGCGGGCGCTTGTCCTTGCTGCGCTCGTTGAGCTTGTTCACCAGCGAGTTGGCCGGGGTGTTGACGTACACCTTCGGCGTCACCCGCGCGGCGGCGGCCGCCTGGTCCTTCTTGCCGTCACCGCCGCCCATCGCCACCACGGCGACGACGATGACAACGATGAGCGCGACCACGGCCGCGCCACCGATGATCAGAAGGTTGCGGTTGGACCCACGTGTCGGACGGCGCCGGCGCGAGGGCTTCCGCTCCCGCTCCTCGGCGTCGACGTATCCCATCTCGCTCACGAGCGGTGAGCTTAGCGAAGGTCGGACGTCGGCAAGTCCATATCGGCATGCTGCCTTACGGAAACCGGCCGCCCGGGGATGGGTTCGCGCACGTCAGAGGGTGTTCGAGCCGATCAGGGATCCGACCGCGAAAGTGAGGGCCGCCGCGACGCCTCCGAGGACCAGTTGCCGCAGCCCGCCGAACCACCACGACCGCGCCGTCACCCGCGAGACCAGCGCCCCCGCCCCGAACAGCCCGACCCCCGCCAGCGCCGCGGCCGGCCACAGATTCTCCGCGCCCAGGAGGTAGGGCAGTACGGGCAGGCACGCGCCGACCGCGAACGACAGGAACGAGGATCCGGCGGCGAGCACCGGCGACGGCAGGTCGTCGGGGTCGACGCCGAGCTCCTCACGGGCGTGGACGCCGAGGGCCTCCTCCGGGTCGCGGGACAGTTGCCGGGCGACCTCGCGGGCCAGCTCCGGCTCCAGGCCGCGTGCCTCGTACAACTGGGCGAGCTCCAGCTCCTCGGCCGCGGAGTTGTGCTCCAGCTCACGGCGCTCGACCTCGATCTCGGCCTGCGCGAGCTCCGACTGGGAGGCGACGGAGATGTACTCCCCCGCCGCCATGGAGAACGCACCGGCCGCCAGCCCGGCCAGGCCGGTGAGCACGATCACCTGATGGTGGACGCGGCCGCCGGCCACACCCGCGATCAGGGCGAAGTTGGACACCAGGCCGTCCATGGCGCCGAACACGGCCGGGCGCAGCCAGCCGCCGGTGACGTCACGGTGCTCATGGTGGATCTCGGCCCGCGGACGACTGGTCGCGCCGTCAACGGCACTCATGGGTAACTCCTGGGGGTCTCTACTTCCCCTCGCCCGGCTCCGCGCCGGTCGAGGCCTTCTCCCTGCCGTCGCCCTTGTCGGCCTCTTCGGCCTCTTCGCCGCCCTGCCCGGCCTCGCCCTCGGTCTCGTCTTCGGCGCTCTCGGCGTCGTCCTCGAGCGTCTCGGGGGCCTCGTCGGCGGCGGTCTCCTCGCCGGTCCCGGGCTCCTCGGGAGCCTCGGGAGCCTCGCCGTTCGAAGCCTCTGCCTCACGCGTCTTGTCCTCCGGCTCTCCCGAAGCCTTCTCCTCCGCGGCCTCGGCCTCTGGAGCCTTCTCCTCCGCAACCGTCTCCTCGGAGGCCTCCTCCTTCGCGGGCTCCTCCGGCTCGGCCGTCTCCGGCTCGGTGGCGGCCGCGCTCTCGGCGTCGGACTCGGGCTCGGGCTCGGATTCGGGCTCGGGCGCGGGCGCGGGCGTGCCGACGGCGCCCTCGGGGATCTCCGTACGGTCGCGGTAGAAGTAGAGGTAGGCCGCCGCGCCGAGGAAGACGATCAGCGCGGTCCAGTCGTTCAGGCGCAGGCCGAGGACGTGGTGGGCGGGGTCGACGCGCAGCCACTCGGTCCAGGCCCGGCCGACCGTGTAGGCCGCGACGTACAGCGCGAAGGTGCGGCCGTACGCCAGGCGGAACCGCTTCTCCGCCCAGATCACCAGCAGGGCCACCCCGATGCACCACAGCGACTCGTACAGGAACGTGGGGTGGTACGTGGCGATGTCCGGGGTCTTCGGCGGGCGATGCGCGGGGTCGATCTTCACGGCCCACGGAAGCTTGCTGGGGCGGCCGTACAGCTCCTGGTTGAACCAGTTGCCCCAGCGGCCGATGGCCTGCGCCAGCGCGATGCCCGGCGCGGCGGCGTCGGCGAAGGCGCGCAGGGAGATGCCGCGGCGGCGGCAGCCGAGGTAGGCGCCGAGCGTGCCCGCGGCGACCGCGCCCCAGATGCCGAGGCCGCCGTTCCAGACCTCCAGGGCACCGACGGGGTGCCAGTTCTTACCGAAGTAGAGCTGGTAGTCGGTGATGACGTGGTAGAGGCGGCCGCCGACCAGCCCGAAGGGGACCGCCCAGACCGCGATGTCCACGACGGTGCCGGCGGTGCCGCCCCGGGCGACCCAGCGCCGCTCCCCGAGCCATACGGCGACGATCACCCCGAGGATGATCATCAGGGCGTATCCGCGCAGAGGCAGGGGCCCGAGATGGACGACCCCTTGGGACGGGCTGGGAATCGAGGCGAGCGGCTGCTGCATGAGATGTGACACTACCGGCATTGGGGTACGGGGCGATGACGATCAGGTGGCGAAAGGCCCGCCGTCCGCCGGTTCACGACCGGCGGACGGCGGGCATTCATCGCGTTCGTTACTTCTTGGGCGTCGCGGACGGGCTCGCGGAGGCGCTCGACGAGGGGCTCGCGGCGCCGCTCGACGACGGGCTCGGTGAGATGTCCATCGGCTGGGCCGCGAGGATGGCCTTCTCGAGGTTCTTCGCGTTGAGCAACTGGCTGTTGAGGTCCAGCGACTTGCCGTTGAGGAAGACGGTCGGCGTGCCGGTCACCTGGCGGGTCTGCTCGGCGTAGTTCGTCATGCTGTCGAGCTGGCTCTGCTTCTGGCCGCCGTTGACGCACTGCTCGAACTGCGGAGTGTCGAACCCGAGGTCCTTGGCCCAGCCGATCAGGTCCTTGTTCGAGAAACCGTTCGAACCCTCGGCCGGCTGGTGCTTGTAGATCGTGTCGTGGTACTGGATCCACTTGTCCGCCGGCGCGCACAGCGCCGCGTTGGCGGCGCGCTGGGAGTTGCCCTTGATCGGGTCGGGCTGCTGCTTGAACAGCCAGAACGGGTAGTAGAGGACGTTGACCTTGCCCTCCGAGGCGAGGCGCTTGATCGTCGCGCTGCTGGCGTTCTCGAACTCATGGCAGATCGGGCACTGGAAGTCTTCGAACAGCTCTAGCTTGGGCGCCTTGGCCCCCGGCTTGGACGCGAGGATCGCCCCGTCGGCCTGACGGGTCGTGGGGGCGAGCGCACCGGTGTAGGTGTTCGGGTCCTTCTTGTTGACGAAGTACACCGTGATGACCACGGCCAGCGCCACGACGACGAGCCCGCTGAGAGTGATCATCAGCCGGCGCATCCGCTGCTGCTTCAGCGCCTGCTTCTTGCGTTCCTCCGCCAGCCGCTCGCGGGCCGACCGCTGTCGAGCGGCCTTACTCATCTGGTCTCCTCTGGAATTTCAGTTTGAAGGCTGCGGCGGCTACAGTCCGAGCCACCGGTCGAGCGCGACCCTGCCGCGCGGGAACACCATGAGCCAGGCGGCCAGCACCAGGAACCCGAGATCCCGGAAGATCTCCCGCAGGTAGTGGGTCTGGCCCTTGGCGACCTGGCCTCCCCCACCGAAGCAGCCGCAGTCGATGGTCAGCCCGCGCGCCCACACCGAGATGATCCCGGCGATGAAGACGACGAACAGCACACCGACGCAGATCGCCATCGTCCGTGTCGCGAACCCGATGAGGATCAGCGCGGCGAGCGCCATCTCCAGCACCGGAAGACCGAGCGCGACGGGCCCGACCATGCTCTGGGGCAGAATCCGATAGGAGGACACCGCCACCTTCTGCAGCCCCTCGGCCTCGCTGAACTTGGCATATCCCGCAATCCCGAGAATAGCCGCGAGGAGAACACGCACCACAAGGGTGATCCATTCCCGCACCTGCGGAAATCGGGCTGCGCCTCCGGCGGCCGCTGCTTCTCCAGCCACAGTCGTTTCCTAACGCTCTCGCGATCCGGCCGCGCGCCAGCATAGGCGGTGAGCCATAAGTGTGCCGTCAAGCACGCGGGCACATCCTGTCACTTTGCCGCGCGCCGTGAGTGATCAAGGGGGTATCAGGCGGATCTTTGGCCCACCGTGGTCGGCCGAAACCGTACGCGGTGGGCCGGATGACCCCCGGCGGCACCTGAGCACCGCTCGCTACGAACGAGGCTTACCGCCCATCACGGACGACGCCGGACGCCGGCGGCGAGTTCTTCGCCGAGCAGCCGTACGGCGTCCAGTCCCTCCTGTGGCGACGGCGCGTCGAGCAGCCGGCGGATGAACGCCGAACCGACGATCACCCCGTCGGCGTAGGCGGCGACCTCGGCGGCCTGCGTGCCGTTGCTCACGCCCAGGCCCAGGCCGACCGGGAGCCCCGAGCCCGCCGGCATGGCCTTGCGGGTGCGCTCGACCAGGCGCGCCGCGCCCGTGTCGACGGCGGACCGGGCACCGGTGACGCCCATGAGGGACGCGGCGTAGACGAAGCCGCGGCAGACCTCGGTGATCGCGGCGAGGCGTTCGTCGGTGGAGCTCAGCGCGACGAGGAAGACCCGGTCGAGGTCGTGCGCGTCGGCGGCGGCCAGCCAGTCGCCGCCCTCCTCCGGCGTCAGGTCCGGCGTGATCAGACCGGCGCCGCCGGCCGAGGCCAGGTCGCGCGCGAACGCGTCGACGCCGTAGTGGTCCACCGGGTTCCAGTAGGTCATCACGAGCGTCGGAACACCGGTCGCGGCGACCGCCTCGACGGTGCGGAACACGTCGGCGACCCGGGCGCCTCCGACGAGGGCCTGGTGGACGGCGTCCTGGATCGTGGGGCCGTCCATCAGCGGATCGGAGTAGGGCAGGCCGATCTCGATGACGTCGCAGCCCGCCTCGACCATGGCCCTGGCCGCCGCGATCGACCCCTCGTAGGTCGGGAACCCGGCCGGCAGGTACCCGACGAGGGCCCCGCGGCCCTCCGCGCCGGCCTTCTCGAACGCCGTCGCGACCGTACGTCCCCCGCTCATGGGCCCTCCTTCGCCGGACTGGCGCGTGCCTTTGATCCGCTCGCTCATGGCGCGCTCCCGTCGCCGCCGACGAGCCCGAACCACTCGGCGGCCGTATGCATGTCCTTGTCACCGCGCCCGGACAGGCAGACCACGACGACCGGCTCCTGGTCGGCGCCGGCCGCGAGCTCCGGACCGATCCGCAGGGTGCCGGCGAGCGCGTGCGCGGACTCGATCGCCGGGATGATGCCCTCCGTACGGCACAGCAGCGCGAACGCGTCCATGGCCTCCGCGTCGGTGACCGCCTGGTAGATCGCCCGGCCGCTGTCGCGCAGCCAGGAGTGCTCCGGGCCGACGCCCGGATAGTCGAGCCCGGCCGAGACCGAGTGCGTCTCGCGGGTCTGTCCGTCGTCGTCCTGGAGCAGGTAGGTGCGCATGCCGTGGATGACGCCGACCGACCCGCCGGCGAGCGTCGCGGCGTGCCGCCCGGTGTCCAGGCCGTCGCCGCCCGCCTCGAAGCCGTACAGGCGCACGCCCTCGTCGGGCACGAACGCGTGGAAGACGCCGATGGCGTTGGAGCCGCCGCCGACGCAGGCGGTGACGGCGTCGGGCAGCCGGCCGGTCAGCTCGACGACCTGCCGGCGCGCCTCCACGCCGATGACCCGCTGGAAGTCGCGGACCATCATCGGGAACGGGTGCGGGCCCATCGTCGAGCCGATGCAGTAGTGGGTGTTCTCGACGCTGGCGACCCAGTCGCGGAACGCCTCGTTGCAGGCGTCCTTGAGCGTACGGCTGCCGGTCGTCACCGGGATGACCTCGGCGCCGAGCATGCGCATGCGGGCGACGTTGAGCGACTGGCGCACGGTGTCGACCTCGCCCATGTAGACCGTGCACTCCAGGCCGAGCAGCGCCGCGGCCGTCGCGGCGGCGACGCCGTGCTGGCCGGCGCCGGTCTCGGCGATGATCCGGGTCTTGCCCATCCGCCTGGTGAGCAGGGCCTGCCCCAGCACATTGTTGATCTTGTGGGAGCCGGTGTGGTTGAGGTCCTCGCGCTTGAGCAGCACGCGGACGCCGGCCTTCTCCCCGAAGCGCCTGGCCTCGGTGAGGAGACTGGGCCGCCCCGCGTACGTGGCGAGCAGGTGGTCGAGTTCGCCGCGGAAGGCCGGGTCGGCCATCGCCTCGGCGTGGGCGGTGGTCAGCTCGTCGAGGGCGGCCATCAGCGCCTCGGGGGCGAACCGCCCGCCGAAGCGCCCGAATCGGCCCGAGACGTCGGGCAGCGAAATGCCAGTGGCATGCGTGGTCATGAGTTGTGGTCCTGTCGCGTGTGAAGAAGAAAAGGGGCCTATCCGGTCGGTAGTGACGCGAATCGGCGCCATCGCTCGCGCAGGCTCATGGCCATACCCTACTTGCCCTGGCGCAATGCCGGATGGGTTCCGGCGGCGACGAGGTCGGCGACGGCCGATCGGGGATCCTTCCCCGTGACGAGGCTCTCGCCGACGAGGACGGCGTCGGCGCCCGCGGACGCGTAGGCCAGCAGGTCGTGCGGCCCGCGTACGCCGGACTCGGCGATCTTGACGATGTTGGAGGGGATCTTCGGCGCGATGCGGGCGAAGGCGGCGCGGTCGACCTCCAGCGTCGCGAGGTCACGCGCGTTGACGCCGATGACCCGCGCCCCGGCGTCGAGCGCCCGGGTCAGCTCCTCTTCGGTGTGCACCTCGACGAGCGGCGTGAGGCCGATCGACTCGGCCCGCTCGATCAGCGAGATCAGGGCCTGCTGCTCCAGCGCCGCCACGATGAGCAGCGCGAGGTCGGCCCCGTACGCCCGGGCCTCCCACAGCTGGTAGGAGGTGACGATGAAGTCCTTGCGCAGCACCGGCACGTCGACCCGGTTGCGCACCTGGGCGAGGTCGTCGATGTCACCGCCGAACTTGCGGCGCTCGGTCAGCACGCTGATGACGGAGGCGCCGCCGGACTCGTAGTCGGCGGCGAGCGCGGCCGGATCGGCGATCGCGGCGAGCGCGCCCTTGGAGGGGCTGCTGCGCTTCACCTCGGCGATCACGGCGACGCCCTGTCCGCGGAGCGCGCCGTAGCCGTCTTTGGGCGACGGCGCGTGGACGGCCATCTCCTTCAGCGCGTCGAGCGAGACCGCCTGCTGGCGCTCCGCGAGGTCGGCTCGCACCCCGTCGAGGATCTCATCGAGAACGGTCACCTGGCCTCCTCGCCCGCACGGGAGTGAGCGGAGCGAGCGACCCACTGGGCAAGGCGGCGTCGCTCGCGGAACCGACGAAGGAGTCCGCGTGAGCCGGCCCGAATGGCCCTCCGGTCCGCTCCGCTCAACGTATCGATCCCCTCGTTCGTGACGTCGTGTCTCCCGATCGTAGCCCGGCCCGGCCGCCGTCCCCGCCCCGGGTGCTCGGTCAGGGAGCGAGAGCGTGCCCGGCGGGCAGGTTACGGACGATCCAGAACACGATGGCGACCAGCGAGAAGATGATGATCAACCAGGGACGGAGCGCGCCGGCTCGCATCGGCCGCCCGCGCCGCAGGGCGATCGCCCACCGGACCCACAGGTAGGCGAGGAACGGCAGCGTCACGAACGCCAGCGCGTTGCGGCCGAACGCCTCGGCCACGTGCCCGTGCGTGAGGGCGTGGATCATGCGCAGCGAACCGCAGCCGGGGCAGTAGTAGCCGGTGATGGCGTAGAACGGGCAGGTCGGGTAGTGGCCGGGCTGGTTGGGGTCGACGGCCGCGAGGTAGCCGGCCGCACCCGCGACGGCGGCCAGCACCGCGTACGGCGCCCAGCGGCTCTGGCTCCCTCTCCACGTCCGCACGGTGGTCACGTCCCAAGGGTAGGCCGCGGCGCCGGTCCGTGGGCGGCGGTTCGCGCGGTGGCCCGACCTGGCCGGTACGGCCGGCCGGATAGCGGCCGGGCCGAAATGAGCCCACGCCGGGCGAGCGGAGATCCGCCGAAAAGGGATCCGCCCACCGGGCTCCCGCCCTCTCGCCGAAGGCCGTGATCGGCTCGGGCGGGGACCCCGGCCCGCCGCGCCCGT
>NZ_JBHLZP010000107.1:0-19163 GCF_042429965.1 Actinoallomurus acaciae | reverse complement strand
GACCCCACTTCCATTGTCAAGCCACCCCACACACCAAAAGAAGACCACACCCACGGCTGTGGAAAACCCACGACCCGACCACTTCGAGACAGGTCCTAAAACCGGCCGCTGTCCGGAGTGGGGCGGATACCTCCGTCCGGATGTCGCGTAGACGCGGGCCGGGGTCAGCCGACGAGCCGGTACGCGGCGGGCTGGGCGCTCGCGCCGGAGTCGTCGTCTTCGGGGATGTCGCCCTCGCACTCCACCACGCCGCCCGCCTTGGGGCGTTCCCCGGCGATCGGGACGTTGTCGACCAGGATGAGGCAGCCCACCTTGGTCTTCTTCGAGGCCGTCTCGACGTGCACCATCGCCTGGTCCGGCGTGATTCCGGCGGCCGTCGCCACCGACACGGTCCGGATCCACGGGATGCGGGTGTTCTTCACCGAGGCGTTGTCGCCGTCGACGCCGGTGAAGTCCTCCCACCAGATCGACGTCGCCCGGCCCAGGCCGATCACCTCGTACTGGACCTTGTGGTTCGTGCCCGTGTCCTTCGTGCCGGCGTGGGGGAGACGGCGCAGGACCAGGTCGGCCAGCGCGGCGAGGACGTTGCGCGGGTCGCCCTCCTTCTTGCCCCGCACCCCGTTGAGGACGATGGTCAGCACCAGCGCGCCACGGCGTACGCGGATCTCGTGGGCGACCGCGCCCTGGTCCTCGGTGCCCGCCGTCCAGTAGTCGAACCAGCTCTCGTCCGCCAGCGCCACGACGTCCTGCGCGAGCACCGAGGAGCGGTGGTCGGAGGCCAGCTGCTGCTTGTGGTCCGCCAGGTCGGCGGCGAAGTACGCCCGGGCCGCCTCGGCGGTCGGCTTCAGGGTGAGCGACATCGCGTCGACCGACTGGTACGAGCAGTCGAGCGTGTTGGTGCGGTCGTTCACCGTGCTCGACATGCTCGGCCGCCGGACGTGGCCGAGCTTGGCGTAGTCCGCCTTGGTCAGCAGCCCGCACATCTTCGTGTTGACCAGGTTGCCGGCCGGCTGCGGCCATCCGCCCGCCGGCGGCCCGGCCTGGTCGGCGCCGCCCGTCAGACGGCATCCGGCCAGGGCGAAAACCATGGCGAACACCAGCGCGAACGCCAGTGGAAGACCACGCCTCATCAACAAGTTCCCCCCTTGTTTCGGCAAACGCCTACAAAGGACGCGAGAGGCCGTCAAACGGTGCACATCAGCGGCGAATTATTTTAGGGCTCACTTGGGCGGGGTGAACGGCTGCGAGCAGTTGGCGAAGCCGCCGATCTTCGGCTGTTCCTGGACCACGGTGTGGCCGTCGACCGAGATGTTGCAGCCGATCGCGGCCATCGGCGTGCCGCTCACCGCGTTCAGGTTGAGCATGATCTGGGCCTGACCGGTGTTGATCAGGGGTTTCTCGACGTGCCACGGCAGCTTGACGTTCTTGAGCGTCGTCACCTTGCCGGACGTGGGGTCGTTGAAGACGATCTGCCGGGCCCGGCCCGCACCGGCCACCGCGAACTCGGCCTTGTGCGTCTTGCCCGTGTCGGCCCGGCCGACGTTCGGGATGCGCTGGAGCACCAGCCCGGCGAGGCCGGTCAGCACCGTACGCGGGTCCTTCTCGTGCTCGCCCTTGATCCCGCTGAGGACGATGCCGACGACCAGAGAGCCCCGGCGCACGCTGATCTCGTACTCCTTGAACTTCGCGTCGGCCGTGCCGAGCGTCCAGTAGTCGAACCAGCTCTCGTCGGCGCCCTGCACGACGTTCGTGGCCAGGATCGAGGGGCGGTTGTTCTCGCTGAGCCGCTCCTTGTGGTCCTTCAGGCTCGCGGCGTACTGCACCTTGGCGGCCTCCGCGGTCGGCTGGAGGCTGAGGTCCAGCTCGTCGGAGGTAATGTAGAGGCAGTCGACGGCGTTGGGCGCGTTGTCGACGCGCTTCTGCGAGATGACCGGCAGCCGTTCGTGGCCGTACCTCGCGTAGTCGTCATTGGTGAGAAGGCCGCACATCTGCGGGGTGAGCAGGCCGTTCACCGGCTGAGGCCAGCCGCCCTTGGGCGGTCCGCCGTTACCGCCTGCGCTTTTGCCGCCGCCGCCCGCCGCACCCGAACCCGAACCCGATCCGCAGGCGGCCAGTACGGCCGTCAGCACGAGCGGCACCAAAATCACTCCGCGTTTCACCCGAAGCTCCCCGTGTGATATTAGGCATTTTCGCGGACATCCAACCAGGAGATGCGCGAGAGCGGACGTAATCCACCCGAAGACGTGCGTTCTGCATTAAGGGTGGCCGTCGGCCGTGATTCCGAGGCCGGTCAGGCTCGCATGGAGGGCATTGACCTGCCGGGGGTCGTCGACCGCTTTCCGTACGGCGCCGGAAAGATCGACTTCGTTCCCATTCGGGTCGCGGAGCTTCGCCAGATCAGACCAGGAGAAGACATAGTGGGCACGGCCCGCCTGGATCAACAGGCCCTCGAACGCACGGGCCACCACGCGCGACACCAGCTCGGGCGTGTCGTCGCCCCGCCAGCCCGCCCTCCGCAGGCGCGCGCCCAGGTCACCCGCGCCGCCGCCCGCCAGCACCCGCAGGACCGTGTCCACGGTCGGCCGTGGGGTGTTCGCCATCGCGCCGACCGCCTCGAACACGTCCTTCAGCGACTCGGCGTTGGAGGCGTTCCACAGCCCCCGCTCCACGATCTGCGGCCATTCGAGGACCGGTAGCCGCAGCGCCTCCGGGGTCAGCATCGACGCCTGCGTGGCCATCGCGGCGCGTTGCGGGTCGGCGAGCAGCGCCAGCGCCGGCCGCGGGTCGGGCCGTACGGACGGCTCGGGCAGCCGGCCGATCGCGGCCAGACGCTCGGCCAGGCTCGGATGCGAGTCGTACGGCGAGCGCTCCTCCGGGGCGTTCATCACCTTGGCCAGCTCACCGCCCATGCTCGGTTCGTGGAAGAGCGAGTAGAAGCCGGCGAACAGGTCGGCCGGGCGCGCCTGCGCGGCACCGATCAACCGCAGGTGGTTGCCGGCGTAGAACTCCCAGGTGGCCGCCGCGGCGCGGACCTTCCGCAGTGCGTCGCCCATCGCCCGGCGGCCCGCGACCGTGACGGCCGCGGCGTCCGCCTCCAGCTCCTGGCGGCGGGAGACCGCCTGGGAGACCCGCAGGTAGACCGTCGCGTACGCCGCGAAGAACGTCCGGATGATCGCGTGCCCCTCCAGCCGCTGGATCGTGCGGATCAGCGCCGTACGGCCCCGGTAGGTGATGCCGCCGAGGCGCGTGTGCGAGCCGCTGTAGTGGCCGAGCTCGTGACAGAGGACCGCGCGCAGCTCGTCGGCGCCGAGCGTCAGCACCAGCGGGACGCCGACGTACATGTGCCGCCGCCCGCGGATCAGCCCGAGCAGGCGGGCGTCCTCGCTGACGGCGGCGTTGACCTCCGGGACGAGTCGGATCTCGTCCGGTACCCGCGTGTGGACCCGCCCGGCGAGCTCGGTGACCGTACGCCACAGCTCGGGCTCGTCCTGCGGGCTCACCGCGACGCCGGGCTGGTCGGCGTCCTGCCGCCGGCCGACGACGAAGACGCCGCGCAGCATCGCCAGGCCGCCGAGCGTGGCGAAGGCCGCGACCTTGAAGCCGCCCGCGTGGCCGTACCGGATCGCGTAATAGTCGAGGACCACGATGCCGGCCGTGATCGCGGTGACGAGGACGTAGAACCCCGCGAGGAGGACGACGGCCACCGCCGCGCGGAAAGTCGTGATCATCTGCTCGCCTCGGTGGATCGCCAACGGGAATAGCAGGACTTTAGAGGATCTGCAGGGGCGACACGGTTCCCTTTTCCCGGGTTGGCTTCGCAGTCATCACCAGCACGTACGCTCGGGACTCCATGGCCGCGTGCAGTGAGGGGAGTCGGCAGACCCGCATGACCGTCTACACCGAACGCGACCGGGAGCGCTGGGTGGATGAGCCGCCGAAGCGGCGTGAGCGCACTCCGTTCGAACGCGACCGCGCCCGCGTGCTGCACAGCGCCGCGCTGCGCCGGCTCGCGGCCAAGACGCAGGTGGTCGAGCTCGCCGCGAGCGACCGCTCCGACCACTACAGCCCGCGCACCCGCCTCACCCATTCGCTCGAATGCGCGCAGATCGGGCGCGAGCTGGGCAAGGCGTTCGGCTGCGACCCGGACCTGACCGAGGTCGCCTGCCTGTCGCACGACCTGGGGCACCCGCCGTTCGGGCACAACGGCGAGACGGTGCTGGACCAGGTCGCGGCGGCGTGCGGCGGGTTCGAGGGCAACGCACAGAGCCTGCGGCTGCTCACCCGCCTGGAGGCCAAGTCGTTCGCCGCCGACGGCAGCAGCGCCGGCCTCAACCTGACCCGTGCCGCCCTCGACGCCGCGATGAAGTACCCGTGGCCACGGCGGGAGGGTGACCGCAAGTACGGCGTGTACGAGGACGACCGGCCGGTCTTCGCCTGGGTGCGCGCGTGCGCGCCGGGGGAGCGGCTCTGCTTCGAGGCCCAGGTCATGGACTGGTCCGACGACGTCGCCTACTCCGTGCACGACCTGGAGGACGGCCTGCACGCGGGCCACATCCGCCTCGACACGCTGGCCGACCCGGCCGAACGCCGCGCGGTGTGCGCGCTGACCGCCTCGCTGTACTGCGACGCGTCACCGGACGAGCTGGAGGAGCGCTTCACCGCACTGCTGACCGAGCCGTACTGGCCGTCCCGCTTCGACGGCACGCTGCGCACGCTGGCCGCGCTGAAGAACCTCACGAGCGAACTGATCGGCCGCTTCTGCCGCGCGGCGGAACAGGCCACCCACGGCGCGTACGGGGAGGGGCCGCTGAGCCGGTACGCGGCCGACCTGATCGTGCCGCGCGAGCAACGCCTGGAGTGCGCGCTGCTGAAGGGCGTCGCGGCGCACTACGTGATGCGCCGCGAGAGCCACGCGAAGACCCAGGAGCGCCAGCGCGAGGTGATCGCCGAACTGGTCGAGGCGCTGTCGGTGGACGCGCCGCGCCGGCTGACCCCGGTGTTCCGCGACTTCCACGAGGCCGCCACGGACGACGCCGGCCGGCTCCGCGCCATCGTCGACCAGGTCGCCTCTCTCACCGACACCGCCGCGTCGGCCTGGCACCGGGAGCTCCTCGGCCGAACCTCCTGATCCGGCGATCTGCCACGGTGGATACTGGGAGCCGCCATGACCTGACGTGGAGGTGCCCATGCCCGAGGAGACCTTTGTCATCGCCGGAGCGAGTCTGGCCGGGGCGAAGGCGGCGGAGAAGCTGCGCGAGGAGGGATTCGCCGGACGGCTCGTGCTGATCGGCGACGAACGGCGCCGGCCGTACGAACGGCCTCCGCTCACCAAGGGCTTCCTCACCGGCAAGGACCCGCTCGACCAGGCGTACGTGCACGAGGAGTCCTGGTACGGCGACAACCGCGTCGAGCTGCGCCTCGGCGCGGCGGTGACGGCGATCGACCGCGCGAGCCACGAGGTGCGGCTCGCCGACGGCGAGCGGATCGGCTACACCCGCCTGCTGCTCACCACGGGCGCCTCACCGCGCCGGCTCGACGTGCCCGGTGCGCGGCAGGACCACGTGCACCACATCCGCTCCGCCGACGACTCCGAGCGGCTGCGGTCCATGCTGATCTCCGGAGACCGGCGGGTCGTCGTGGTCGGCGCGGGCTGGATCGGCCTGGAGGCGGCGGCCGCCGCGCGCGGGTACGGCAACGACGTCCACGTGGTCGAGCCGGAGGCCACGCCGCTGCACCGCGTGCTCGGCCCCGAGCTCGGCGAGGTGTTCGCCGCCGTGCACCGGCGGCAGGGGGTGGAGTTCACCCTCGGCGACGGCGTCGCGGAGATCACCGAGACCTCGGTCGTGACGAGCACCGGGGTCGAACTGCCCGCAGACCTCGTGATCGTCGGCATCGGCGCGGTGCCGAACACCGCGCTCGCCGAGGAGGCGGGGCTCGAGGTGGACAACGGCGTGCTGGTCGACGCGGCGCTGCGGACGTCCGACCCGGACATCTTCGCCGCCGGCGACGTCGCGAACGCCCACCACCCGCTGCTCGGCCGCCGCATCCGCGTCGAGCACTGGGCGAACGCCCTGAACGGCGGCGCCGCGGCGGCCCGCTCCATGCTCGGCCAGGACGTCGTCTTCGACCAGGTGCCCTACTTCTACACCGACCAGTTCGAACTCGGCATGGAGGCCTCGGGCGACTGGGCCGGCGACTACGACGAGGTGGTGTACCGCGGGGAGGACCCGTCCGCGTACGTCTCGGGCGACTCCGACGACCTGGAGTTCATCGCCTTCTGGCTGTCCGGCGGGCGCGTCGTCGGCGGGATGAACGTCAACGTCTGGGACGTCACCGACGACATCCAGGCGCTCATCCGCTCCGGCGAGCCGGTGGACCGGGCCCGCCTCGCCGACGTCGGCGTACCCCTGTCGGACCTGGCGACCTGACCTCGGCACCGCATTCCCGGCGAACCGGCTCAACGAGGGGCCTCTGACGTCCCGGCCACTTTATAGACGAAATCGTTCTTTTGACGTCGATCGGTCAGTACGATCCCCCCATGCGCACCGA
Source organism: Actinoallomurus acaciae (assembly GCF_042429965.1). Classification (NCBI taxonomy): domain Bacteria; kingdom Bacillati; phylum Actinomycetota; class Actinomycetes; order Streptosporangiales; family Thermomonosporaceae; genus Actinoallomurus; species Actinoallomurus acaciae. The sequence continues at coordinate 12,614 of NZ_JBHLZP010000107.1, read as the reverse complement.
CCCTGACGAGATCCTGGCGGGGCGGTACCGGCTGCTCGACGTCATCGGCCGCGGCGGGATGGGCATCGTGTGGCGGGCCTGGGACACCGACCTCGACCGCACCGTCGCGATCAAGGAGCTGCGGCTCCCCGACGGCGTCGACGAGAGCGAACGGGGCACGTTCTACGCGCGCCTGGAACGCGAGGCCAGGGCCGCCGCGCGGCTGAAACATCCCTGGATCGTCACCGTCCACGACCGGCTCACCGTCGGCGACCGGCCGTGGATCGTCATGGAGTACGTCGAGGGCGGATCCCTCCAGGACCTCCTCCGCGAACACGGGCGGCTCGAAGTCGACGCCGTCGCCGCTCTCGGGACCAAGATGCTGACGGCACTGCGAGCCGCGCACGCCGCCGGTGTGGTCCACCGGGACGTCAAACCCGCCAACGTCCTGCTGGAGGGCGAGCGGGTCGTCCTCACCGACTTCGGCATCGCCGCCCTCGAAGGCGACAGCACCCTCACCCGGTCCGGAGCGATCCTCGGGACGCCGGCGTTCATGGCCCCCGAACAGGTCCGGGGGCAGGACGCCACGCCCGAGACCGACCTGTGGTCGCTCGGCGCCACCCTGTACGCGGCCGTGGAGGGGCGGGCGCCGTTCGGCGGGGCCAACACCGGCGGGATCTTCGTCGCCATCGCCACCGAGGACCCGCACCCGTTCGTCCACGCCGGACCGCTCACGCCCGTGCTCACGGGGCTCCTCGACAAGGACCCGGCGCGGCGGCTGACCGCCGACGACGCCCACCGGCTTCTCGCCGACCTCGGCCGCGACGCCGAACCGCTGCCGACCCGGGTGGCCCCACCGCTGCCGCCGCCGGGCCCACCCGCGGCGCCATCGCCGCCGCCGACACTGCGGGCGACCGCGTCGCCGACGGGACCCTCCCTGTACGTCGGGGCGGTCGTGGCGGTCATCGCGGTCGTCGTCGCCCTCGGGGCCGTGCTGTTGCTGTGGCCGGACTCCAGGTCCGGCACGACGGCGGCGAACACCGGCCCCAGCACCGCGACCACACCGGCCCCGTCGGTCCCCCAGTACACCCCGTCGGCGCCCGCCACCACCTACCCGGCCGCTCCGGCGCACACGTCGATGAGCGCGGACGCCATCAACCGGGTGTTCAAGAACTACATGGACGGCCTCGCCGACCACAACATGACGCAGCTGCGAGCGGCGACCTGTCCACGGCTGCGCTCCGGCCTGCTCGGGTTCGCCCTCAACGGCTACTACGTCGCCCGATGGAAGATGAAGCCGTACACCATCCCCGAGGACGTCGACCAGCTCAGTGTCGAGGCCACCCTCACCCAGGAGGACCCCTCCACCGGGAGGACCGCCGGGCACGTCGACAACCAGTGGATCGTCGAACGGGACTCCGACCACCGGTACTGGGTGTGCGGGTGGCTCAATGACAAGGGCGAGTGACCCCGGGGCTACTCCCGGAGGAACTGCGCCAGCGCCGCCCGGGTCTCCGGCTGGTGGCCGCCGGCGTCCAGCTCAAGGATGGCGGCCTCCACGACGGCGCTGTTCCACAGGGCCGCGCTCGGCCCCGGGTGCGCCCAGTCCATGGCGGCGAAGTCGGGGCTGCTCAGCTGGATGACCAGCTTGTTCCGGGAGGCGATCGCCTCGATGATCGCGGGGTCGACACGGGCCTCCAGCAGCAGCGCCCGGACGCCGCGATGGCTCAGGCATTCGTCCAGGTAGGCGTTTGCGGCCGCGAGCAGCCTGCCGCGGCCCGGCGCCATCCCCGCGATCGTCTTCTCGATCTCGGCGAACGTGCGGTCGTGGAACTCGGTGTGCAGTGCCAGCAGGAACTCCGACCGGTCGCGGAAGTGGTGGAAGAAGGTGCCCTTGGCCACGCCCGCCTCGGTGACGATGAGGTTGACGCTCATGCCGGCCAGGCCCGTCCGCTCCGCCAGGGACAGGCCCGCGGCGACGAGTTGCCTGCGGGTGGCCGCCGCGCGCTGCTGCCGGACGCCGGTGCTCACTGCGCGCTCCCGGCGGTCGCCACCGATTCGAGGAAGGGCAGCGCCAGGCCCAGGAACCCATCCGGATCGGAGGCGAAGACCACGTGCCCGGTCTGCAGTGCGCGCAGGTCCGCGCCGGGTATCGCCGCCTGCGTCCGGCGTCCGGCGGACAGGGGCAGGAAGATGTCCCGCGCCCCCCACGCCAGCAGCACGGGCACGCCGAGCCGGTGCCCGTCGGCCCGCAGGTCATAGGCCGGATCGGCGAAGCTTCGCCACAGCGCTGCGGAGACGGCGGCGCCCGTCCTGTCGCGCGCCCGTTCCTGGACCTGGCGGGTGATGGCGCGGGGCAGGTCGCCGTCCGCCTTCATGTACCGGGGAACGAGCCGGGGGAAGACCACCCGGTTGACGGCCGGGATGCCCAGGAGGCGGACCCCGAGGCGGGGGACCTTAACGAACCCGCCGGTATTGACCAGGATGAGCCCGGTGACCCGGTCCGGGTGGTCGAGCGCGATCCTGGCCGCGGCGTACCCGCCGACGGAGTTGCCGATGAACACGGCCGGCGCGAGATCGAGTTCGGCGATGAGATCGGCGAGCGTGTCGGCCAGCAGCGGCGCGGTCACCGGCCGCGACCCGGCCGGCGTCTCGGACTGGCCGTGGCCCGGCCAGTCCACGGCCAGCACGCGATGGCCGGCGTCCGCCAGGGGTCCGGCCACGGCGTCGAAGTCGGTGTGGTCGTGCAGGGTGGCGTGCAGCAGCACGACCGGCGGGCCGCTTCCCTGCTCGGTGTAGAACACCCGCCCCGCTCTGGTCTGGACGAAAGGCATCATGTACCCCCTCAGTAGCCGACCGACCGGTCGGTCAATCTGAGGCACAGGCTAACTCGCTGCCCGAGGTGACGGCAACTCCTCCACGGTCGGCGACGCGGGGCTGCCGCGCCGCCCGGGGCTCGGCGCAGCCGACGCGTTCGATGACGCGACGGATGGTCAGTGAGCCGTTTTCGCGACGATCTCGCCTATTTCCGGGGGAGTACGGGCGGTGGCCAGGCCGCGTCGCGCCGCCACGATGCCCCGTCGTCGGCGAACGGGCCCTGGCGGGACTCGATCAGGGAGACGACCTACTGCCGGGCACCCTCGACGCGCCGGTGAAGGGTGTCGTCGATCAGGCCGGGGCGGCGGTCCTGGAGGTATTCGTCCTCGTCCTTCCACCGGTAGGCCGACAGGTCTGCGGTCACGACCAGGTCCACCAGCAGGTCGAAGGTGTCGATGCCGATGGCGGTCCGCCGGCAGGGGCGGACAAAGTCGACATACCAGCCGCCGCAGCGGCCCTCGGCGTCGAAGAACCGGCTGACGCTGAAGTGCCGGTCGGTGTCGAATCGCGTCAGCTGCGTCGTGTCCCGCCACACCCACCGGTCCAGTTCCCAGCGGCCGGTGGCCAGATCGGGGATGGCCTGTTCGCGGACGGCGTCATCGCCGGTGCGCAACCACCGGATCCAGGTGGTCGGTGCGAGCATCTCGACGCCAGGCCGGCACGCGGGTATCGGTTCGGCGCCGGTGTCGCGGATCACCCGGTCGGGGGCGGCCTTCCACTCTGCCCCGCACCACCGCGGACCCCTCGGGGAACGCCGGGTCCATCGGCCGCCACGCTCCCGAATCATGCCAGGGCTCGACGGCGTGGGGGCGGAGACCGGGCGGTAGCGTCGAGGGCGTGATGGAGGAGGTCTGGGCCGAGCATCGGCCGGCGGTGTTCGGGGTGGCCTACCGGCTCCTCGGCACGGTCGGCGACGCCGAGGACGTCGAGCAGGACGTGTGGCTGCGCGCCGCCTCCGCCGACCTGTCCGGCGTGCGCGACCTGCGGGCGTGGCTCGTCACGGTGGCCGCGCGCCGGGCGTACGACATCCTCAGGTCGGCGCGGGTGCGGCGGGAGACCTACGTCGGGCCGTGGCTGCCCGAGCCGCTTCTGACCGGCCCGGACGCGTCGGAGCCGGTGATCGTCGATGACTCGGTGAGCACGGCGATGCTGCTGGTGATGGACCACCTGAGCCCGGCCGAGCGGGTCGCGTTCGTGCTGCACGACGTGTTCGAGGTGTCCTATGACCGGATCGCCGAGGTCCTCGGCACGACCGCCGCGGCCGGGCGGCAGCTCGCCTCGCGCGCCCGGCGGCGGATCACGGCGGCGAAGGAGCAGCCGCGCGCCGACAGTGCCGAGCGGGCGCGGGTGCTGGCGGCGTTCCGCGCGGCGTACGAGGCCGGTGACCTGGAGGGACTGGTCGCCCTGCTGCATCCGGAGGCGGTGTACGTGACCGACGGCGGCGGCCGGGTGCGGGCGGCGCGCCGCCTGATCACCGGTGGGGAGCGGATCGCGATGGTCCTGCTGCGCGTGGCGCGGTGGCAGGAGCCGGCGACAGCCGTGCCGCTGGAGGTCGGGGGCGAGCCGGCGCTGGGCCTGTACCGGTCGGGCGCGCTCACCTGCGTCGACACGTACGACATCGCGGCGGACGGCCGGATCCTGGCGATCCACCGGCAGCTCAACCCGGACAAACTCGCTCGCGTGAGAATCTCCGCGTCGTAGGCCGTCACACCGGGGGCGGCTGCCTCGTCTCCCTGACGAACCATCGAGAAGGGAAGACGAACCTCATGTCACGCATCAGCCTCCCCGAGGTCGCGCCGGAGCTCTACCGGGCGTTCATCCACACTGAGACGACCATCCGCAAGGGGCCGCTGGACCCGAAGGTGCGCGAGCTCGTCAAGATCCGCGCCTCGCAGATGAACGGGTGCCTGTTCTGCATCGACATGCACACCCACGAGGCGCTGGAGATCGGCGAGACCCAGGACCGGGTGTTCCAGCTGCCCGCGTGGCGGGAGTCGAAGCTGTACTCCGAGGCCGAGCGCGCGGCCCTGGCGTACGCGGAGGCGGCGACCGAATCGCCCGGCGGCGTGCCGGACGAGACCTGGAACGCGATCGCGACGGCCTTCAAACCGGAGGAGGTCGCGTATCTGGTGGGCCAGGTAGCGATGATCAACACCTGGAACCGCATCGCCGCCCCGACGCACACGGCACCCCCGGACCGCGGCTGACGCCACCCGGCACGGGACGCCGTCCGGCCCGAGCCGGGCGGCGTCCGCGCCGCGTCCACGGCGGCGCTGTCGGGCCCGGTTCCGCGCTCGGGCTCGTACGGCGATGGCTGCCGGGCACCCGAGGGCGCCCTTGCCCGGCTCCGGTGCGGCCGGTTCCTATACTCCGGGTACACCGCACGACCGGACGAGGCGGGGTGACCGAATGACCGGCGAAGGCACACCGGGACACGCCCGCTCGGCCGTGAGGACGTGGCGAGGGCGGGCCGACTACCTCGCGGCGTACGACGCCGTCCTGGCCCAGTGGCCGGTCACCTTCGAGTCCGTCGACGTGCCGGCGCCCTCCGGCACGACCCACGTCCGCGTCTGCGGGCCGCGCGACGGCAGGCCCCTGGTCCTGCTCCACGGCGGCGGCGCCACGTCGGCCGTGTGGTTCGCCAACGTGGGCGAGCTGAGCCGCACCCATCGCGTGTACGCGGTCGACACCATCGGCGACGCCGGCCGTAGCGTGGCCGAACGCCCGATCGACGGCCTTCCCGGGTTCATGGGCTGGCTCGACGGGCTGTTCGACGCGCTGGGCCTCGGCGGCGCCTCCCTCTGCGGCCACTCGTACGGCGGCTGGCTCGCGCTCAACTACGCTCTTCACGCGCCGCGGCGGGTGCGCAGGCTCGCGCTGCTCGAACCGACCGACTGCTTCGCCGGCCTGAGGACGGGCTACCGCCTGCGCGCCGTGCCGACGCTCGTCCGGCCGAACCCCGAACGGATACGCGCCCTCATCACGTGGGAGACCGGCGGCATCGGGGTCGATCCGGCCTGGTTGAACCTGATGTCCCTGGGCGGTGGGTTCCCCACCGCGAAGACCGTCATGCCGCGTCGGCCGGCCCCTGACCGGCTGCGCGCCTCGACCGTCCCGACGCTGCTGCTCCTGGCCGAGCGGAGCCGGGCGCACGACATCCACCGGGTGTCGGCGAACGCCCGCGAGCTCATGCCCCACGCCGTCCGCACGATCCTGCCCGGCGTGTCCCACCACGCCGTACCGACCGAGCGGCCCGGGCAACTGGACCGCGCGCTCGGGGCGTTCCTCGTCGAAACAGGCGGGTCCGCCGAGGCATAGCCGGCGGGCCGTGCTCGTCCTGCGGTTCTTCGAGGACCTCCCCGAGAAGGAGGTCCCGCGCCTGCTCGGCCGCAGCGTCGGCACGGTGCGCAGCACCACCCACCGCTCGCTCGCCCGGCTGCGCGAGCTCGCCCCCGAACTCAACGTTCCCGCGCCGCCTCGTCGCGGCCGGGCACACCGCCGTCGCGGCGTACCACACGGCGCACCAGGCCGCCGGCGGCGTCCGGCGCACGTGGTACCTGGACGACCCGAGCGGGCTACCGCCGGTCCGACCGGCTCGGGTCGTGAGTGCCGGTGTTCACCCACCGCTGAGATCCGCGGCTGCCGTGCCTCAGGGGTGCGGCAGCCGCAGGTCGAGTCGTTCCCGGAGCCGCCGGTCCAGGTGCAGGTCGACGGCCGCCAGGCACTCTTGGAGCTGCCCGACCGAGCTGACCCCGATCACCGGCATGACCGGTGGTTCACCGTGCAGCAGCCAGGACAGCACGACCTGGTTCGGCGTCGCCCCGATCTCGGCGGCGACCTCGCGGAGGACCGTGAGCCGCTGGGCGGTGCCGGGCCGATCGTACTGTTCGGGGAGGGCGCGGTCCGGTCTGGTGTAGGCGCCGCTCAGCAGGACGGAGTACGCGAGCAGGCTCAGGTCGGGCCGGTCGGCGACGTAGTCGAGCAGATCGTCGGTGACGTACTCCTGCACGCCGAATTCGGCGCCGGGACGGGGCCGCAGATAGGTGTGCCGCTGCTGGATGACCCGGTACGGGGTCAGGCCCCGATCGGCCGCGAGGCTCCGCGCCCGCCGGAGAAGGCCGACCGGGTGGTTGCTACAGCCCACCATCCTGGCCCGTCCCTCGGTGACCAGGGCGGAGAAGGCCGTGACGGTCTCCTCCAGCGGTGTGCCGTCGTCGGCGATGTGGGCGTAGTAGAGATCGACGTGGTCGGTGCCGAGCCGGCGCAGGCTCCCCTCGATCCCCGCCCGTACGGTGCGGGCGGCCAGGCCTTCACTGTTGCGCGGCCACGCGGCGCCTCGTTCCGGCGACGGCCGCGCGCCGACCTTGGTGGCCAGCACGACCTGGTCACGGATCTTCCGGGTGGCCAGCCAGCGTCCCAGCACGAGCTCGCTCTCGTCTCCGGTGGCCCCCTCCACCCAGCAGGCGTAGTTGTTGGACGTGTCGATGAACGTGCCGCCGGCCTCGACGAAACGGTCCAGGATCTCGTACGCCGTCGTCTCGTCCACGGTCGTGCCGAAGGGCAGGGCACCCAGGCAGAGAGCGCTCACCGGCAGCCCTCCGGCACCGCCGAGCTCGGTCCGCCTCACTTGCCGGCCTCCTTGCCCGCCGCGAGCGTCTCCCGGTAGGCCGCGAGCTTCTTCCGCAGGTGCTCCTGCTGTACGCGCAGCGTCCTGATCTGCTCTTCCACCTGTGCGTCGTGTTCGGCGAGCAGGGCCACCCGCTCGGCGATCGTGTCTCCACCGCCTCGCACCAGCTCCGCGTAGCGGCGCATCCGCGCGATCGGCATGCCGGTCTCCCGCAGGCACACCAGCACGCCCAGCCAGGTCAGATCGTCATCGTCGAACCGGCGCCGCCCGCTGCGGTCACGCGCGACCCGGTCGAGCAACCCGATGCGCTCGTAGTACCGCAGGGTGTCCAGGCTGAGGCCCGAGCGCCGCACCGCCTCGCCGGGTGAGTAGAAAGCGACCATGCGCCGAGTCTCACACCTGGAGCGCGCTCCAGGTCAAAGACGCCGCGCTGAGACGGCGGTCCACGGATGCCGCGCCCCGAGGCGCGCGGCATCCGGCCGGGCCGGTCAGTCCTGTGCGGCGGGTTCGTAGAGGCTGAACGGGGTGCCCTGGTCGTCGTGGCAGTGCGCGATCCGGCCGACGCCGGGGATGGTCTGGACGTCCTCGCTGTGCCCGCCGAGCTCGCGGACCTGCTTGGCCGAGGCGTCGATGTCGCCGGTGCCGAAATAGACGCGCGGGTGGGTGAAGCCGTCCCCGCGCGGTGCGATCGCGCCCGCCGGGCCGCCCCCGATGACGTGGTAGTCGGGGCCGAACTCGCTGGTGCCCCAGCCGAACAGGCCGCAGTAGAAGGCGCGTGCCCTGGCGGTGTCGGCGGCGGGCAACTCGACCCAGCTGATCTGTCCGGACATGTTCGGATCCCTTCGGTCGTTCGTCGGTTGACACACCGGAGGACGAACGGCCAGCGCCGTTCTCGACCTGCCGCGCCGGGTCAGGTCGTGGTCGTGTGCCCGAGCGCACGCCGGCCCGCCTCGAAACCGTGCAGGGCCGCGCCGGTCGCCGCCGCGACGGTGACCTCGAAGATCTGGTCCTCGGTGTGCCCGGCGGCGGTGAGCCGGTCGACGTCGGCGCCGGTGATCTCGTACGAGGCGTCGCGGACGGCCGTGGCGTAGGACCGCCATGGTTCGGGCAGCGGGCCGCCGTTCGCGGCCGCCGTGCGCAGCGCCGGGTCGGTGGTGCCGGGCGCGTCCAGCACCGCATGGCGGAGGTTCTCCACGGCGTCGCCGTGGTCGGCGGTCGCGCCGTCGGCGAGCAGGAAGCGCGGGAAGCGGTACCCGAACCGGTGCAGCGCGCGGGTGCCGCTGTGCAACTGGCCCTCGCGGAGGGTGAAGCCGAACGCGTTGGCGAGCCGGCTGATGATGTCGAAGACCAGCCTGACGCGCAGCGCATCCAGAACCGCCTGCTCGGGCAGGCCGGGGACCCCGATGGCGGTGGGGGCGGCCAGGAAGTCGCGGACGGCGCGCAGCCCGGGCCGGGCCGAGGCGGGATCGTCCGGGTCGGGGTCGCCGTTGCCGGCGATGCGGGTGAGCTCGGCATGCGTGTCGACGCAGAAGGGACATCGGTGCAGCCGGGCGGTGCACATCGCCAGGTATTCGCGTTCCCCGGCCGTCCAGTACGAGGGCCCGCGCATCGCGTCGGCGGTCAGTTCCAGCAGCGGGCGGGCGAGGAACCCCGGCCGGTAGAGCAGCATCTTGGTGATGTCCGGGCTGTCCACCCGCGACAGGGCCGAGGTGAGCAGGAGGAACGACTTGACGCGGCGGCGGTGACCGTGATCGAGAACGGACAGTCTCATCGGGTCTCCGGGAGGTCGAGGTCCCGTAGGCGGCGGGCGAGGAAGCGTCGATCCGCAGGACGGGTCGCGAGTTCGAGCGCCCGCCGGTACGCCGTGGCGGCCGACGCGGCGCGGCCGAGCCGGCGCAGCAGGTCCGCGCGGGCGGCGTGCAGCAGGTGATAGTGGTCGAGGCCGTCGATCCGGTCGATCAGCGCCAGGCCCGCTTCCGGGCCGTTGGCCGCGGCCACGGCGACGGCGTGGTTCAGCGCCACCACCGGCGACGGGGCCATCGCGAGCAGTTCGGTGTAAAGGGCCGCGATGCGCGGCCAGTCCGTCCGGTCGGCCGCCGGGGCCTGGGCGTGCAGCGCGGCGATCGCGGCCTGAATCTGGTAGGGCCCCGGTGCGCCCAGGCGCAGTGCCCGGCCGAGGAGCCCGATGGCTTCGGCCATCTCGGCGCGGTCCCAGCGGGAACGGTCCTGGTCCGCCAGCAGGATCACGTCGCCGTCCGGGCCGTACCGGGCCGCGGCGCGCGAGTCGTGCAGGAGCAGCAACGCGACCAGGCCGAGCGCCTCGGGCTCGTCGGGCATGAGGGTCGCGACGAGCTTGCCGAGCCGGATCGCCTCCTGGGTCGGCGCGTGGCGCCCGGCCCGGTCGGGGGCGGTGGTGTAGCCCTGGGTGAAGATCAGGTACACCACCGCGAGAACACCGGGAAGGCGCTGGGGCAGCAGATGGTCGGCCGGCAACTCGAGGCTGATGCCCGCGTCGCGGATCTTCCGTTTCGCGCGCACCAGCCGTTGCGCCAGGGCCGGCTCGGTGACCAGGAACATCCGGGCGATCTGCCCGGCGGTCAGCCCCGCCACGGCCTGGAGCGTCAGGGCGACCCGCGCGTCCTCGGCCAGGGCGGGATGGCAGCAGGCGAAGATCAGGCTGAGCCGCTCATCGCCCATGCGGAGCAGCCGGTCCGCGCCGATGTCCGTCGCCTCGGACACCGCTCCCGGCGGTCCGGCGAGCCGGGCGAACTTCTCCCGGCCGACCTGGGCCCGCCGCAGCCGGTCGATCGCACTGTTACGGGCCGCGGTCAGCAACCAGGCGACCGGATCGTCCGGCACCGTGTCACCCCACTTGCGCAACGCCAGGGCGCAGGCGTCCTGGAGGGCGTCCTCGGCGAGCTCGAAGTCGCCGAGGACACGGATCAGGGCGGCCAGCATCCGGGCCCGGTGCTCGCCGTAGACCTGCTGCAGGACCGGCGCCGGGCTCATTCGCCGCCGGCCGCCGCGTTCGCGGGCGTGTGGTCCAGGCCCGGCACGCCGGCGATCGGCCGTACCTCGATCGAGCCCTGTTCGGCGAGCGGGCACAGCGTGGCCAGTTCCAGCGCCTCGTCCAGGTCGCGGCAGTCGAGGATGTAGGCCCCGCCGAGGTGTTCGTGGGTCTCGAGGAACGGGCCGTCGGTGATCAGTGTCCTGCCGTCGCGCACGCTCACGGTCGTGGCGGTGTGCTCGGGCTGGAGCGGATGCCCGGCCACGAACGCGCCGCGGCGACGGCACTCGTCGGCGAACGCGTTCACTCTGGCCAGCGCGTCGGCGAAGGCCGGATCATCAGGTTCGGGCCGCTCGCAGTTGTAGACCAGCAGCATGTACCGCATATGTCGTCCTCCACCCCTGCCTTGCCGGTTGAAGAAGATGACGAACGGGCCGACCGTATCTCGACACCCGGCCGCGAACTTCCCGAGGTCACTCGGCCAGGCGGTCGGCGGTGGTGAGCATCTGACGGGCCAGGGGCTGGAGGCCGATCGCGGTGCCCAGCAGGCCCGTGGCAACGCGTTCGACGGCGCCCCACTCCCAGATGGCCTCCGCGTCGAGGCCGTGGCGGTGGGCCAGTCGCCGGGCGCGTTCGCGGGGGTCGCCGGTGAGGAGTTCGACCGGGTCCTCGCGCATCAGGATGCCCAGGTCGTACTCCGGCTCGGCCAGGAGGCCGTCCGGGTCGACCAGCCGGAAGCCGCCATCCGCCTCCAGGGCGTTCCACTGGTGCACGTCGCCGTGGACGAGCACGGCGCGTTCGTCGTCGTGGGCGTCGACGCGGCGGCGTACACAGGTCAGAGCGTGGGCCACGGTGCGTTCGGCGCAGGGGCGGCCGAGTGCCTCCCAGGTCCGCTCGACGTAGTCGGCCAGCCATCGGCCCTTGGCGGCGCCGGTGGGCAGGCCGCAGCCGGGCGCCGGGCGCCAGACCCGGGCGGCGGCCGCGGACAGGATCTCCTGCCGCCGGCGCAGGGGGAGTGAGAGCCGGACCAGGGGGCGGCCGAGACGTTCGAGCAGCAGCGCGCCCCGCTCGGGGTCCGCGCGCAGCAGCCGTACGCAGCCCTCTCCGCCGGTCAGGCGCAGCACGGTGATCTCATGCCGGGCCGCCTCGACGGCGCGTGACACGCACAGCTTGAGGACGGCGGGCGTACCGTCGTCGAGGGTGGCCTCGGCCACGAACGCCTCGGTCCCGTCCGGATAGGCCGCACCGACGCCGATGCCCCACTCCCGCGAGAGATCCGCGACCAACGACGGAAGGTCGTCAAGCCAGCGCGTGGCCCCGGCGGCCAGCGCCTTGTTCCGTACGACCTCCGGGACACGCTCACGCCAGGTGGCGCCGCTGGGCTCGCTCATGTGCCGGACCGTAAGGCCGGAGGCGTGCGCGCCGCACCCGAATTTCGTCCGTTCTCACGTGGTGCGGCTCGCCGGAGGGCGGAGGTGGTGAGGAACGCGGTCCGGTCGCCGGTGTGGGCGCTGATCAGGCCGGTGGCGGGTCCTGCCACGAGGATGCCGAGGTCCCAGAAGCCGGTCGTCAGCCCGACCGAGACGCAGGGGCGCAGGGGCCCGGTGCGGGCCAGGGTCATCGCGACGGTGGCGGGGGACATCAGGCTCAGGCCGACGCCGGTGAGGGCGGTTCCCGGCAGCGCGGTCACCGGATCCGGCGCGATCGCGACCAGGAGGAGGCCGGCGATCTCGATCGTCAGGACGACGAGTGCGACCCGGGCCCCGCCGTGGCGGCCCACCCGGGAGCTGCCGAGCCAGCAGGTGATCAGAAGCGCTCCCGCGAAGACCGCGAGTGCGGCGTTCTGCCCGCCGTGTCCGCCGGAGGTCAGGTACAGCACGAGCAGCGTGGTGACGGTGCCGTAGCCGTACGCGCTGAGGCCGAACCCGATGCCGGGCAGCACCGTTCCGGCGGGCACGATGTCGCGCACCCCACGGGGCCGGATCGCCGGTCGGCCGGCGTACGCGGGCTGGGGCCCGGTGGTGGCGATCAGCAGCGCGCAGGTCGGACCGAGGCCGAGTACGGCCCACCACACCGCACGCGGCCCGCGGTCTCGGCCACGACCGGCGGCCCGGCGGCGAGCCC
>NZ_JBHLZP010000106.1:0-19445 GCF_042429965.1 Actinoallomurus acaciae | reverse complement strand
GGCCCGCGAGCGCGCCCGCCCGGCGCGTGCGCGGAACGGCGATCGCCGCGGCGCAGGCCAACTCGGCCACGCCGCTCGCGTACGTCCAGGTGCGCGGGCTGCCCGGCAGCCGGGACGGGATGATCGCGTCGTACGGGCGGGGGCGGAGGAAGTGGGTCACACCGGAGCCGGCGAGCAGCGCCGCGAGTCCGAGTACGGAGCGGGATGTCATGGTCGTTCACGTTATCCCGGTGGGCCGTCCAGGGCGCCGCTGCGGCCCTGGACGACCCTCTCGGGGGGATCAGTTCGGCAGCGTCCACTGCTGGGCGGCGCTTCCGTTGCAGTCATAGATCTGCAACTGGGTGCCGTCCGTGGTGCTGCTGTTCGGATCGTCCAGGCATCTGCCGGACTCGGGGTTGGTCAGCGACCTGGCAGTCGCGTTGTAGGTCCACTGCTGCGCGCCGGAGCCGTTGCACTGGTACAGCTGGACCTTCGTGCCGTTCGCCGTGCCGCTGGTGGTCACGTCGAGGCACTTGCCGAACGCGGTCAGCGTCCCGTCACCGGGCACCGTCCACTTCTGGGCGTTGGTGCCGTTGCAGGTGTAGATCTGCACCGGCGTGCTGTCGGCGGCCGAGCTGTTCTTCACGTCGACGCACTTGCCGGCGATCCCGGAGGTGATCGGCCCGGTGTGCGTCGTGGACCCGCCCGACCCGGCGTACGACGGCGGCGCCGAGGAGGCCGCGGTCGCCCACGAGGTGTTCGCCGTGGTCCCGAGCGTGAAGTTCAGCGTGCCGCCGCCGGTCACCGACGACGGAGGCAGGTAGGCGTTGTTCCAGTTCGAGCCGTTCCACGTCGCACTCTGCACGTACGGGGCGTCGGTCGCGGCCTGCGGGGCGTTGATCGTCAGCTTGTTCCCGGTGCTGAGCGTGATCACGACCTGGGTGAACAGCGGGCTGCCCAGCGCCAGGTCGGCCGTGCCGGGCGTCTCGGGGAAGATCCCCATCGCCGACCAGACGTACCAGGCGCTCATCGTGCCCAGGTCGTCGTTGCCGACGCCCCAGCCGGTGGGGGAGTCCGGCCACAGCTGGTTCTGCACGTTGCGGATGACCGACTGGGTCTTCCACGGCTGCCCGACGTAGTCGTACTCCCAGGGCAGTTCGATGCTCGGCTCGTTGCCGAGGTCGGCGTGGTCGCCGCCGCTGCCGTTGTACGCGCCGAGCACGTGGTCGAGGTAGGAGACCATGCCGGAGTCGCCGCCCTTGGCGTCGGCCAGGCCGCGTACGTTGAACGGCACCATGCCGGTGTACTGCCACGACGTGCCCTCGACCATGTTGTCGCCGCTCGTCGGGGAGAAACCGCCGGTCCACGCGCCACTGGCGATCTTCGGCTGCATGAAGCCGCTGGAGGTGTTGAGCAGGTTCTTCCAGTCCTGCGCCCGGTTCACGAACTTCTGCTGGTTCGTGGTGTCGCCGAGCGCGCCCGCGAAGGCGCCCAGGGCGAAGTCCGCCGTGTTGTACTCCAGCGTCGTCGAGACCGAGCCGTAGAAGTTGCAGCAGCCGTAGGAGCCGTCGCTGGGCAGGTAGCCGAGACTGTCGAGGTAGTTCAGGCCGGGCCGGTCGTTGTTGGCGACCGTCGCCTCGTGGATCATCGCACTCTTGGCCGCGGCGGTGTCGAAGCTCCGGCCGCCGAAGGCGTAGATGTCGGCGATGATCGCGTCGGCCGGGTCGCCGACCATGACGTAGGACTCGCCGTTGGCCTGCGCCCACTTGGGCAGCCGCGTGCTCTGGGCGTAGTCGTTGACCGCCGACTGGGCCACGTCACTGGCCTGCGACGGCGCGATCATGCCGATGAGCTGCGCCTGACTGCGATAGATGTCCCAGCCCGAGTAGTTCGCGTACTGGGCGTGGCCCGAGGCGACCGTGTGCACGGCGTTGTCGAAGCCCATGTACTGCCCGTTCGTGTCGCTGAACACGTTCGGGTGCAGCAGTGCGTGGTAGAGCGAGGTGTAGAAGACGTGCTGCTGCGCGGTGGTGCCGCCGGAGGTCTGGATCTTGCCGAGCGCGTCGTTCCAGGCGTTGTGGGCGGCGGTGCGTTTGGCGTCGAAGCCGAAGTCCGGCACCTCGGCGTCCCGGTTGGCCTTGGCGTTCGCGTCCGAGGTGAAGGAGACGCCGATCCGGGCGTTCACGACGTGGTTCGTCGTGGTGTTGAACGTCAGGTACCCCCCGTTCGGATCGGCCAGCGGCGCGGCCTGGGCCTGCTCGGAGCCGTGCAGGGTGGGGCGGCCCGGCTGCTCGGCGGCGTTCTTGGCGGCCCGCTTGGGCGTGGTGGTCGCGGCCGACTTCGCCGAGGTCGTACGGGCACCGGCCTTGACGGTGGAGGCCAGCCACGTACCCGTGGTGAACGGCTGGTCGAACACGACCGAGAAGTGCAGCGTGTAGGTGTTGCCGGCGCCGCAGAAGTGGCCACTCGTCACCGAGCCGACGACCTCCGTGCTGCTCACCGCGCTCCAGGAGTTCGCGTAGTCGCCGTTCTGGCTGCCGGTGAGTTTGAACAGCAGGTTCGCCTGGGTCGTGGCGGGGAAGGTGAACCGGCCGATCCCGCCGCGTGTGGTGGTGGTCAACTCGGTCTTGACCCCGTTGCCGAGGGTCACGCCGTAGTAGCCGGGCGAGGCGGACTCGTCCGCGTGCGAGTAAGAGGAGCCGGCCGAGCCCGGGTTACTGATCGCGCCGGTGGTCGGCATGATCGGTACGTCGCCGTACGCCCCGCAGCCCGGTCCGGACATGTGGGTGAGGCTGAACCCGGTGATCGTGGAACTGCCGTAGGTGTAGCCGCCGCCCTGCGCGCGGGAGGAGGTGTCGGGGCTCCACTGGAGCATGCCGAACGGCACGTCGGCGCCGGGGAAGTCGTTCGCCGCGTTGGCCGTGCCGATGAGGGGGTTGACGAGGGAGGCGGGGTCGGAGACGGCGGCGGAGGCCGCCTGAGCGGGGGCGATTAACGCGGCGAGCAGCGTGCCGGCGGACACGAGCGGGCCGAGGAGACGGGGGAGTGCCATGCGTCGGCGCCCTTTCGCGGAGGGGAGACAGGGCCGATGACAACGTTGTCAGATCACTCGTACGCCGCAGTGGAAGCCCAGTCAAGCCATCTGTCACCACCCGGCCATACGACCGTTTGATGGTGGTTCGGGGGCGCGTAGGCTGACCGAAAAGTCGACGGGACGGAGCGAAGCATGGGCATGATGATGGCCGTCAGCTTCACACGCTACGGACGTCTGTACTACCTCGACCCCGGTCCGTACAGCCCGAAGGTCGGCGACAGGGTGCTTGTGCCCACCGACTCCGGCCCCGAGGTGGCCGAGTGCATCTGGGCCCCGCAGTACGTCTCCGAGGATGTCCAGGGCCTGCCGGTCTGCGAGGGCATCGCCGGCGAGGAGCACCTGGCCCGCGACGAGGCGAACCGCCGCCGGCGCGCCGAGTCGCGCTCGATCGCCAAGAAGCTGATCCGCAAGCACGAGCTGCCGATGAAGGTGATCGGCGTCGACTACCTCGACCAGGACAACGTCTACCGCGTCTACTTCTCCGCGCCGCACCGCGTCGACTTCCGCGCGCTCGTACGCGACCTGGCGCGCTCGATGAAGGCCCGGGTCGAACTGCGCCAGGTCGGCCCGCGCGACGAGGCCCGGCTGCAGGGCGGCATCGGCCCGTGCGGGCGCGACCTGTGCTGCGCGACGTTCCTCAAGGACTTCGAGCCGGTGTCGGTCCGCATGGCCAAGGAACAGGACCTGCCGGTGAACCCGCTGCGCATCGCCGGCGCCTGCGGACGCCTCATGTGCTGCCTGAAGTACGAGCACCCGCTGTACGTCGAGGCCCACGAGCGCATGCCGAGGCTCGGCGAGCGCGTGGGCACGCCGGCCGGCAACGGGCAGGTCGTCGGGCGCAACGTGCCCTCGGATACGGTGAACGTGCGCCTCGACGGCGGACGCAAGTGCGCCTGCCCGGTGGCGTCGGTCTGCTCACCGCGTCGCCAGCATGATGATCACTACGGCGACAATCAGGATGACTCGCCGAACGCTGGGTAACGATGCTGTGGCAGTCCGCGAGCGTAGGCTGCCAGGGAGAACTCATCGGCGACAAGAACGGTAACGGCGTGAAAAAGTTCCGTACGGTGACCGGTCTGGCCGTGGCGGCCTTCGTCGCGGCGGCATGCACGGGCACCCCGAATTCCAAGGCGGCACCATCGCCGTCGCCGAAGGGCATGGCGCGGTACTACGCCCAGCGCGTGTCCTGGCACGACTGCGGTGGCGGCTTCCAGTGCGGAACGCTCCACATGCCGCTCGACTACGCCCACCCGGACGGCGAGCGCATCACGATGTCGGTCATCCGGCTGCCCGCCGAAGGCCAGCGCAAGGGCTCACTCCTGATCAACCCGGGCGGCCCGGGCGGCTCGGGCGTCGACTTCGTCCGCGACGGCGCCCGCCAGTTCGGCGCCGACCTGCGCAAGAACTTCGACCTCGTCGGCTTCGACCCGCGCGGCGTCAACCAGACCAAGCCGGCGGTCCGCTGCCTGACGAGCAAGGAACTCGACCGCTTCTTCGCCACCGACACCTCCCCGGACAACGCGGCGGAGGTCAACGACCTGGTCAAGGTCAGCAAGGGCTGGGCCGACGACTGCAAGACCCGCATCCCGTCCCTGCTCCCGTACGTCGGCACGATCAACGCCGCCAAGGACATGGACCTCCTCCGCGCCGCCGTCGGCGACCAGGGGATGACCTACTACGGCGCCTCGTACGGCACGTACCTGGGCGCGTACTACGCCGACCTGTTTCCCAGGCGCGTACGGGCGATGGTCCTGGACGGCGCGATCGACCCGAAGCTGTCCGGCGACGCGGTCAACATCGAACAGGCCAAGGGCTTCGACACGGCCGTCCACGCATTCGCCGCCGACTGCGTGAAGGCCAACGACTGCCCGCTCGGCAACGGCTCGGCCCACTCGGCGCTCACGAGACTCCAGCGGTTCTTCGCCCAGACGGACAAGAAACCACTGAAGAACGGCCTGGGCGACGGCCGCGTGGTGGACGAGTCCCTGGTCGAACTGGGCGTCGCCTCCGCGCTGTACAACAAGCAGACCTGGCCGATCCTGCGCCTCGCCCTCAAGAGCGGCATGGAACAGGGAGACGGCACGACCCTGCTGCGCCTGGGCGACCTGCTGGTCGAACGCAACAAGGACGGCTCGTACTCCAACCAGAGCGAGGCCAACATGGCCGTCAACTGCGTGGACAAGCCGTACTCCCACTCCCTGGCGTCGTGGAAGGACCAGGCCGCCAAGGCGAAGAAGGCCGCCCCGATCTTCGGCCAGTTCGTGGTGTGGGGCACGCTGCCCTGCGGCTACTGGCCGGTCCAGAGCCACGAACAGCCCCGACCGCTACACGCACACGGCTCAAAGCCGATCCTGGTCGTGGGCACGACCCGCGACCCGGCAACCCCGTACAAGTGGGCCCAGAGCCTGGCGTCCGAACTGAACGCGGGCACGTTGCTGAGCCTGGACGGCGACGGCCACACCGCCTACCTGCAGGGCAACCCATGCATCAGCAGCGCGGTGGACCGCTACCTGATCAACGGAACCACGCCGAAGAAGAACACGATGTGCCACTAGTCACCGATGCACGAGGAGTGCCTGAGACCCGGTAGACTCGACGGGCGTCGCACTGCGGTGCGACAAGCCGCCTTAGCTCAGTCGGCAGAGCGATTCACTCGTAATGAATAGGTCATCGGTTCGATTCCGATAGGCGGCTCCCAGCTCAAAGGCCCCTTCCAGTCATGGAAGGGGCCTTTTTGCTAACGCCTTTGCTAACACCGGCGCCTGAAAGCTGTCTCGTCATGAAGGCGTCTGCGGATCGTGCCATGATCGGTTCGTGCCGAGCTGGGATGAGTTGAGCCATGAAGAGCAGTGCCTCATGGTCAACGCGCGAGAGCATGACCTGCTGCCGAGCGTGATGTGGGACTGGCGCACTTACCTGGACGTCGCTGATCGGTTGGCTCGGTACGGCGAGCTTGCTGACGCTCTGATCCTGTTGGTCGATGGGGGTTTGATCGAGGTCCGTCGACTATTCGTTGACGACAACCGCAACAACCGGTACGAGGTCATCTCGCGCGACCACCTACCCGACGCTCTCGCTGACCCCGCAGTTTGGGAGTACACCGACCACAGTTGGACCCACCGGGACGAAGGCCTTGCCATCGTCGAAACGCCCGCCGGGCAGCAGTTGTCTTGCACGGATCGATCTGGTGTACCAGACCCTCAAAGCTCGAATCCATACCTCAAGTAGCCCGGCCGGCCGCCGTCGGTAAGAGACATCAACTAGACGGCCTTCACCGCCTGAGCGAAGACGTCGGCGGCGGCTGTCTCGGCGGATCGGATCACGTGGGCGTAGACCCTGAGCGTGATGGCCGGGTCGCCGTGGCCGAGTCTCGCGGCGACGACGTGGACGGGGACGCCGGCCAGGAGCAGCGTCGTGGCGTGGATGTGGCGCAGGTCGTGCAGTCGCGCGTACGGGAGTGGGTCGGCCGGTGGCTTCCCGTTCTTCGGGTGGTTGTGGGCCTTGATGAGCTTGCGGGGGAGCGCCGTCACGGTGTCCGGGTAGATCGGGTTGCCCCAGGCCGTGGTGAAGACGTGGCCGTTCTTCTCGCCGCGCCATGAGTCGCCGGCGGCGAGCTTGTCGACTGTCTGAGCCCGGTGGTGCTCCCTCAAGACTTTGACCGTCTCGTCGTCGATGCTGACGACGCGCTTCCTCCCGCTCTTGGTCGTGCCTTCGAGCCGCTCACCCTCGACCACACCGGCCGAGCCCGTGATGGTGATCTGCTTGCCGTCCAGATCGACATCGGACCAGCGGAGATTGAGCAGTTCACCGCGTCGTGCGCCGGTGTACGCGGCGACGTGGAAGAACGCGAACAGGCGGTGACTGCGCGCGGTGTCGAGGAAGCTCCGGAGCTGGGCAGGA
Source organism: Actinoallomurus acaciae (assembly GCF_042429965.1). Classification (NCBI taxonomy): domain Bacteria; kingdom Bacillati; phylum Actinomycetota; class Actinomycetes; order Streptosporangiales; family Thermomonosporaceae; genus Actinoallomurus; species Actinoallomurus acaciae. The sequence continues at coordinate 12,472 of NZ_JBHLZP010000106.1, read as the reverse complement.
GTCCAGACGGTGCCTGGCTCTGCCAGGTGGACGCGCGGTCGCTTGGCACGCTCGACGGGTGAGCTGTCGATGAGCTGGTCGACCACTACGGCGTCACGGAAGGCACGGCGAAGGATCGCGTGGGTGTGGACCACGGTGGACACGGCGAGAGGCTTGCCGTTGCGCCCGCCGCCTTTCAACAGATCCCGGTACAGCTTCGTGATGGCGGACGGGCGAACGGCTTGGACCTGGAGGCCGCCGATGTACGGGTTGACGTATAGGCGGATGCCCTTGCGGTAGTCCTCCAGCGTCCTCGGCTTGATCTCCATGGCGTGGCTGTCCAGCCACTGGTCGAGGTAGTCGGCGACGGTGATCTCGTTGCGGTCGATGTACGTGCCGCGACAGGCTTTGACTCGTGCCTCGTCGCGGGCGGCCTTCGCCTCGTCTTCGGTGGCGAACCCACCGACCCACCGCGGCTTGCTCACGCCGGTCTCGGGGTCCTTGACGCGGATGACGTAGGACCAGGTGTTGCCGCGTTTCATGACGCCGTCGCGGAGCTTGGGCTTGCTCTCCTTGGCGGGCTTGCGGTTGTTCGGCTCGTTGGGGTTCGTGGTCATCAGGCGGCCTCTTCCATGAGCTGGTCGATGTAGGAGGTGAGTGCGCGGTGAGGGATGCGGCGCGATCCGTCGATGCGGAGTGAGGCGATGGCGCCGGCCTTGATGAGCTCGTAGAGCTTGCTGCGTGAGATGCCGAGCGCTGCGGCGGCTTCGGGCACGGTGAGCAGGAGCTTTGTCACGCGGCGAGCCCCTCCGCTGGTGCGGTCACGGGTAGTCGAGTGGCCGTGATGGCAGCGGCGAGTAGTGCTTCACCGTTGGTCAGGCCCTGGCCGACGTAGGCCCAGTGAGAGGTGACCAGGACGGTGTCGTCGTCGAAGGGCAGGCGCCCCGTGCTGACGGGGCGTTCAGCGCGTTGGTACTCGGCGCGAGCGGCGCGGAGGGCAGCGAGGGTTGTGGAGTACGCGCGGCTTTTGGTCGAGAAGTGGCCGCGGAAGCCGAGCATGTGGGCCCAGGCCGTCAGCCGCAGATCTTCCAACTCCGGCAGCCCGCCGAGTCGCAGGCACTCGGTGATCAGACGCCGGGCGTGGGGTCGGATGTCGAGTTGGTCGAGGTCGTCGGTTGGTCTGACGCGGCGGTCGAGGGTGCCGACGCATTCGGCGGCTTTGGTGGCGTACTTGGCGATGTAGCCGGCTACCGCCTGTTCGGTCAGGTCTCCGTTCGTGGTGATGGTCCGCAAGTCGACTTGCGGACCCCAGGCCAGCGTCCGTGCGGGCAGCTCGGCGGCTTCTGGGGTAGTGACGACGACGTGCTGTGCGGCTTCGGTGATCGCCTCGGTGAGGTGGGTCAGCGTCGCCCAGGCGGGCGGCGTCGTGGTTGGTCCGTCGGGTCCGTCGAGGCGGATGATGGCGTGGAAGTGGACGATGCCGCGTCGTTGGTATTCGGCGACTTTGGCGAAGGAGACCTTGAGCACCTGGCCGAGTTCCTTGACGGTCAGGCCGCAGTCGCGGGCCAGGACGCGGCGCAGCCGGATGGTGAATCGCCGCCACAGCTCCGGCGCGAGAGCGTTGAACAGGACCGAGCCGGTGTGGTCGTAGCAGTCCGGACAGATCGGCTCACCCAGGCGTGGGTCGTCGGCGCTGTGGCGTTCGTTGCAGGCCAGTGGTCGTCCGTGCTGGCACGTGCCGCCCTTGCGACGTGGACGGCAGCGCAGTACCTGGCCGCTCTTTTCACACCGGCTGTGGACGGCCCCGAAGGACGGTGCGGTGAGAGTGAGAAAGATCGCCGGGTGTTCGGCGACCTCTGCGGGGACGCCTTTGCCGCCAACCAGGCCCGCGCGGATGAGCTGGTAGGTGTCGGCCCGGTAGGTCTCCGCGCACGACGGGCAGCGCGACGCGCGGCGGGTTTTGCAGGCGAGGCGCAGGACGCCGCCGGGTTCGTTCGTGGTGGTGTAGCGGTGGAGGAGGGTTCCGTTGAGCGGGTCGCGGTATTCGACCTTGCCGCGCAGGTGGACGGGTTGTGCGCATCCTCCCGTGCGGCGGATCTGAGCGGCCCAGCGGTGGTAGTTCGGGTCGTTGTAGCGGGCGATCATGCCGTTGACGGCGTGTCGGTCGATGTGGTTGGGCAAGATGGGCGGGTCCTCTCGCAGTGGTGATGCGTATGGGATGGCCCCCGACGTGGCGGACGGCTTGGCGGTTGTGCGGCCACGCCGGGGGCACTTCAGCGGGTCAGCAAAACCCGAGGCCTTCGCAGTGGCCGCAGGTGTCGCCGTAGCTGTCCAGGCCGGTGCCGCCGCAGGTGCAGCACTGGTAGCGCTTGGGTTCGATCACGCTGCCTCGCGGTCGGGGACGACCGATTCGGCGTAGGACTGTCCGGCTCGGTGGACCGCCATGACGGCGGTGGGGATCGCGACGTAGCGGTAGTCGACCGGGCCGAAGGAGCGCACGGCCTTGTAGTGACCACCGCGGGCGGTCTGATCGCGGACCGCGACGCCGAGCAGGGCGGCGACACGGTCGACCTCGGCGAATGCCTCTTTGTCGGTGCCGCGAGCGTGCACCAGGACTTCGGTGCTGAATCGCGGTACCGGTACGGCCGGGTTAGCGTCGAGGAAGTCGGCTAGGGCGTACAGACCGCCGATGAGGTCGGTTCGGTGTGTTGTGGACATGGGTCCCCCCATTAGGTGGTGCGGATCTGGCGGAGTAGGTCGGAGGCGAGCTGGTTGGACACGCCCAGCCGGGCGCGCAGCGCATCCCGGGTGATCGGGCGGTCGTGGCGGGTCTGGTGTTCGTCGGCGATACGGCGGGCGTAGGCGACTAAGGGCTCGGCCGGTGCGTGTGGTGGCTCGTCCTGGGCGAGGACGGGTCCGTCCTGTGTCCGGCCGAAGGACGGCGGGACCGGGGACGGTGCGGGACGAGGACCCGAAGATCGGCGTTCGAGCATGGAGACCGCGACCAGGAACGCCCCGCACGGGGTAGCCGCTGTCAGCCAGCCCCAGACGGTCGAGTCGGCTTGGGCCAGGTTGGCGGCCAGCGAGAGCAGCACGCCGCCTGCCAGGACCAGCGAAGGCCAGGACACCCGTCGGGTGGTGCGGTGGGTGCGCCTGTCGCGTTGGCGTTCGCGGGCGGCCATGACGCAGGTCAGGTCGATGCACACGGCGATGGCCCAGGCCATGGGTCCGTGCTGGCCGTGTTCGTTGGCGGTGTCGCGGATGTGGGTGAACGAGCCTGCTCCGGCGATGCCGGCCAGCATGGCGACCGGCCCGGAGTCGACCGCCCTCGCGATTGCCTTCCGGCTCACGCTGCGGTCCCGGACAGGACGGTGGCGAGAAGTGCCACCAGTTCGGGGTCGCAACGGTGTCCGTCGGCCCACTCGGTGGCCTGGTCCAGGCGGTGGGCGGTGGCGGTCTCAAAACAGCGCTCGCACGCGGCGACGTACAGCGCGCGGGCCTGGTCCCATTCGACCGACATCAGGACGAGCGCAGGACGGTGGGGACGCAGTGGAATCACTTTGGTCATGGCGATCACCTCGGTTTCGGGCATGCGTCGGGTAGGGACCTGGCGCGGTAGCGCCGGTGGATCAGGTGGGAGTTATGCGGCCTTGAGCGGTGCGGCCTCGACGCCGACCAGGTCGGTCCACTTGGGCGCGAGGGTCGCGTACTGACGGGCGGCGTCCTCGGCGTCTTCCTCACTCACGTAGACGGAGCGGGCGCGGTGCCAGGTGCCGTCTTGTCCGGCGATGATGGCGACGCCGGGTGTCTCGGCGGCGATGGCGCGTGCCGCGTCGAGGGCGTCGGGGTCCATATCGCCGAGGTCATGTTGGCGGTCTCGGGATCGTTGACGCGGTGGCAGATCCTCCCCGACAGTTGCGAGCGCAGCGCGGTCACGCCAGGTCCAAGGTCGGAGCCGATGCGCTGCCCGCAGACGATCAGGTAGACGGCGAACGCTCGCCCGAGCTGTGCCACCCGCAACAGGGCGGTGGCGGTCTTGGCGATCTCGTCCTTCTCACTCTTGTCGGCCATCAGGAACAGCTCGGCGACCTCGTCCACCAGGACCACGATCGGCACTGGACGGGCGTGCTCGGGCAGCTTCCAGACGTTGCGCGCGCCCGCCTCACGACAGATCCGCATCCGGCCGGTCAGCACGTCCACGAGGTCATCGAGCAGCGCGACGCACTCGGTCCGCGTCCGTGCCAGCGCGGACAGACGAGGCGCGTACGGCGTGAACTCCACCCCTCCCTTGAGGTCGAAGCCGACGATCGCGACCGGTTGGGGCGCGAGGCCCTTGATGATGGCGTTGGCCAGGTTCGACTTGCCGGACTGTGTCGCACCCGCGTTCAGCCAGTGCGGCACCGTGCGGAAGTCGATTACCCAGTCGCGGCCGTTCTCCAGCCGGCCCGGTCGTACGGTCAGCAGCTCACCGGTCTCCGGAGCTATGTCGACCTCGCTGAGCGGGTCCCGCATGGTCGCCAGCAGCGTCACCACCCCAGGCTTGGAGTCGACTACCCGCACGGCGTGGACCCGCCAGGCGTGCGCGAGTCGTTCGGCCACCTTGGCGTAGTCGTCCGGGAGCTGGCCGTCGTGCAGGTGAATGCGAACCCGCCATCCCAGCGCGGTCGGCCGCAGCAGACCGAGGCGCGGCGCGCGGTCGATGTCGACCCGCCGGACGCGCCGCCGCTCGTGGATCACTGCGGAAGCCGTACGCAGCCCCGGTACGGCCTCCAGCGACAGGCGCCAGGCACGGCGGCGTCGGGTGAGCGTGCAGCCGTACGAGACGTGCCGCCAGGTCAGGTAGACCCGCGCTGCTCTGAGCGGAAAGGCGACCGCGTACCAGTACGACCGTGGATGCCGGCGGCGCCAGGCCCAGGCCCCGGCCGCCGTAGCGGCCAGGAACCCGAGCGTGGCGTACATCGTGTTCGTCACCGTGTCCCCTGTCTCAGGCGGCGGCCGGGAGATCGGAGGCGGTGAACGAGGCGGCGCGGTAGGAGATGCCCCATCGGGTCTCACCGCCGCGGGTCTGCTGCCAGGCGAATCCGATCAGCCCGTGCGGCTGTACGACCTGGCCCACGTTCAGGTCGGGATCGCCCGAGACGTTGACGTTGATCAGCTCGACCCGCCCCGAGTCGTTCTCGGACACGGACAGGCCGACCTGGAAGACGGTCCGGCCCTGCTTGTCGACCTTGACCTCACCGGTGTCCTTGTCCACCAGTCGCGGACGGGGTGCGGAGACGCAGACGAAGGTGAGCTTCGTGGTATCGACCGGGATCGGGATGGTGCGCATGTGTGCTTCGTCCTCCGATGACAGGCGCCTTGTTAGCGCCATCTAGCTACCTAGGATAGCTAGTGAAGGCCGTACTTCAAGCAGGTGAGACCGGCGTGTCCTATGCACCTAGGCGACCTAGATTGACGGCGTACACTAGGCGGCATGGGAAATCCCCGGCCTGTCGACCGCCGCAAGCAGTACGTCCGCATCGCCGACGAACTCCGCCAGGACATCGCCTCTGGCCGGTACGCGGTGGGAGAGCCGCTCCCGTCTGTCGCTGAACTGGCGGCACGGTTCGGCGTCGCAAAGATGACCATCAGCAACGCGGTCGCCGCCCTACGCGATGAGGGGCTCGTCCAGACTCGCCAAGGCAGCCCGAGTGTCGTTCTGACCACGCCTGCGGAGGCCGACGAGGGGGTGCAGGGGCCGAGCGAGGAGTTCCAGATCATCTCCGCTCAGCTCCAGGAGATGAGAGACGCGATCAAGAACCTGTCCGCCCGTATGGACGATCTGAACGAGCGCACCAAGCACCTCGGTGACGCCTGAGACTGTTCGCGACAGCGAAAGGGCCCGCCGCGGCTTGCGCGGTCAGGCCCTGTTCTGTGCATGAGTGTCAGGTTCTGTCCTCGTCATAGATGTGTGCGTAAGTACCGCCGCGGTTTCGCAGGGTCACGTGTTTGCGGAGGAGGCGGCGCATCGCGCCGTAGCTGTAGTCGAATTTTTCGGCGACCTTGCGGATGCTCCAACCTTGGTCGTACAGCCGGGCCGCGTCCTCGGCGATCTGCTGTTCGTTCTCGTGGGGCCTCGATTCGTCGGCCACTAACCGCCGGATGTCGGCGCGGCTGTAGCGGCGATGTCCGCCAGGCGTACGCAGGGCGGTCAGCTTGCCCTCGCGTGCCCACCGGGCGATCGTCGTCGTACGGACACCGAACAACTCGGCGACCTCGCGCGGCTTGAGCAGGTCGTCACGTTCGGGTGATACGTCGTGCATGGGAGACCTTGATCTTCGTGATGGTTCCTGGGATGGTCCCGACCCTGAGCTGGGGGTTCCAGTGGTCGTCCCGGTTTCGGGGGACACCGGTGAGGAGCACCGCATACTCAGGGCCGGGAGTTCGTGACAGGCGACCCCTGCCTCACGTCCGCAGAGGCGAGGACTGGGCCGCTGGAGTTCCGATGAGGGACCAGACGGTCTTGCCGCCGGTTGCCTCCGAGCGCCAGCCCCAGTCCTTCGAACAGGCCTCGACCAGCAGCAGGCCGCGTCCGTCGACCCGGTCGAAGGAACGCTGCTGGCGTTCGGGGCAGGCTTCGCTGCTGTCGGACACCTCGATCAGGACGGCCCCGTCCCGCCGGGACAGCGTGAGGTGGAAGACCTCGCCGACCTTCACGGCGTTGGCGACGAGTTCGACCGCGACCAGCAAGGCATCCTCGGCGATGGCGTTCAAACCCCAGCCGGCCAGCGCGAGCCGTGTCAGGATGCGGGCCTGTTCGGCGGCGATCGGATGCGGGGGCAGTGGGAACCGGTATCGACGCTCCCGCTCGGTGTCCGGGGCCGTCCCCATGGTGCCGGTCATGCCGGCCGCACCAGACGAACGGGCGAACGCAGGGCGACCCGTTCGATGACCTCGCCCGCCCGCCGGTGCAAGGCTTCAAGCTGTATGGCGATCTCGGTGAGTTCGTCGGCGAGTTCGCCGAGTTCGGCGAGCAGGATCTGACGCTCATGCTCGGTGAGTGCCATCGGCTTTTTCATCGGGGAACCACCGGCCTGGCCATCGCGGGCGTTCACAGGCATCCCTCCGCACGCAGGTACGCCTTGATCTGCTCGGCCGCCCCGGGCGGGTCGCTGACCGGATGGTGGTTGAGGCCGCTGTCCCACACGTAACGCTTCCTATCGGGGATGACGACGTAGATGTACGCACCGGGGGTGGAGGTCCGTACGGCCAGGCCGGGATAGCTGTCGCGCATCTCCGAGCCGACCCCGATCGCTTGCAGTTCCTTGCACAGCTCGGCCAGAGCGCGTAGCTCCGGCCCGACATCCCAGCCCAACGTCTGCCTCCCCGTTCGGTGAAGACAGGACCGATGACACGGGACCACGGGGACCCTGCTTCCCATCGGGGAAAAGTGGGAAGTCCAGAGGGGCCACCGGCTCACACCGTGTCACCGGTCCTGCCGCTTCTTATGGGGTACGACCCTGCCGACCTGCGGTGTCACGTATCGATACCGTTCCACTCCCGTTTGAGACTTTCCGTGCTCACCTGGTCTCGTTCCGTGTTACTTTCGGCGAACATCCAGGCCAGAGGGAGGGCAGGCGGTGACCATAACACTGGTACGTCTCAAGGCCGTGCTCTGCCAGCGGCACCTGCAGGCACACAACGGCTTCTGCCGGGAGTACGACAGAGTCGCCCGCACGATCGACCCCGACCTGGTTGGCACTGGCCCAGTCGCGCCCAGTTCCACCGCTGGCTGTCCGGGGAACTGAAGGGACTCCCGCACCCGCACCACTGCCGCGTCTTAGAGAAGATGTGCGTCGGCTACACGGCCGCCCAACTGTTCGAACCGGACGAGCCGCTCGAGCCGGCCCCGGCGGAGGAGACCCGCGCCGAAGACAGCGGCCTGTTCGATGTGATCGAGCAACGCATCGACCGGCCGGCGTCGATCGGCGTCGAGTGGGGGCCTGATCACCAGGCAGAAGGAAGCCGCTCGTACGCGGGCCTGTCCGCTGGCATGGCCACCGATGTCAGCGAGAGCATCCAGCGTCTGGGACAACGGTTGCTGAAGCTGAAGAAGGTCCAGCGTCTCAGCGACCGCGACATCAGCCAGTTCGCCCACCTGGCGGGTCACATCATCGACTTAGACCTGCGCATCGACATCGAGATCAGCGCCGACGGCGCCGCCCGCCTGACCTATCGCTACGAAGTACTGAACATGACCGACCGGCCGCTGACACGGCTGTCGCGGGATGTGTGGTTCCAGTACACGAGCGGCAAACTGACCATCCACCCGCTGACCGAAGGCACGCGCCGCGTTGCCATCCAGCGAGTGCATGACGCGCCGAATCTGGCGAAGTTCGCCTGCCAGCTTTCCCCGGCGATTCAGCCGGGGGAGTCGGCAGTCGTCGGCTACACGTGTGAGGGCGGCCGGTTCGAAGACGCCCTGTACTGGCGGCAGGCGATCGCGCGCTACACGCGTCACTTCACGATCAACCTGCGGCACGGTGAGGCAGGGGGCTTGATCAGTTGCTCGGCCGTCGAGGAACATGAGGACGGTTCGGAGAACTCCGCCACCGAGGAACTGATCTGGGACGACGAAGGAGACGACGTCATCATCACCCTCACCCGTGACTACCTGCGCCCCAACCAATCGGTCACTCTGCGCTGGACGGTCACCCGTGAGCACACGTGACGCCGTCGAGACCGCCCTGCGCGCCTGGAACGCGGACGAACTCAGCCGCAGAGCCGCCGCCGCAGTCGACTTCGGCTTCCACCCGGAAGCCGGCCCCCGCCGGCCCCGGTCGACCGCCTGACAACGCTGTACCGTCTGGAAGAGCTCGCCCAGCAGACCGACGAGCCCGCCGTCCTCCAGCGGATCGGCGCGGACATGGCGTATCTGCGGGCCTTGCTGGGCGAACGCCAGAACCTGGACGCCTACGCGCATGCGACGCAGGGATGTCCTGCGGCCGGATGGCCTGCTGAGTACGTGACCGCCAAGGGCGAACTGGCCCGCCGATGCGTCGAGGCCCTCGGCGTCGAGTGGGGAACCACCACCGCGGAAGACCTCGCCGAGTCCGAGGGCCGCGTCGACGCCGAAGCCGCCCCGGACGCCATCCGCCAGGCCGCTGAGGACTACGAGCCCGCCATACGTGAAGTGACCGGCTCTGACGCGCCGTACGAGCTGACGATCGAGAAGACGGTCGTGGACGCGTACTGGGCCTACTGGCTCGACGGCGCTGGCTCACGCGTCCGGCTACGCCTGAACATGCCGAACGCGACCTTCACCAAGGTCCAAGCCCGCCAGTTCGCGCTACACGAGGTCCTCGGCCACGGCCTCCAAGGCGCGAGCATCTCCGCCCACTGCGCCACCGAAGACGTCCCATGGGTACGCCTGTCATCCGTCCACGGACCGCAACAGGTGCTGCTGGAGGGCTTGGCCCAGGCCTTTCCCCTGTTCATCACACCGGAGGATAAGGCCCTGACCACACGCGTCCGCCTCGACCACTACCTCCAACTCGTCCGCTCCGAACTCCACCTGATGATCAACGCAGGCTCGCCGGTGGAGAAGTGCACAGACCACGCCCGCATACGCGTGCCGTGGTGGACCAACCGACAAATCGCCGGGATGCTGACCGACCGCAGCGCCGACCCACTCCTACGCACCTACATGTGGGCCTACGCCGCAGGCATCGACTGGTTCACTAACCTCGTCGACACAGACCAGGCCGTGATCCGGCAGGTGCTCCAAGCTTCCTTCCACGCACCACTCACCCCCGTCGAACTCCACAGGCTCTGGCCCCAAGGCCCAGCGATCGGAGGCCCAGGCACCACCGCACCCACCTGACGCCGAGTCCCAACCTCGGCCCACTCCGCCGATCGGTGAGTAGTTTCTCCACGTCTTCAAGGGCGCCCGCAAGCGGGCGCCGGGCGGCCACGCCCGGCTCTGCGCGCCGGGCATGCGGCCTGTTCCGTCCGGTCCCGGCGCGCAGCCCGGCCACGGCCGCCCAACATGCATGAGTGCGCGCGGTAAGCACGGAAGCAAGCGATACCGGACAGCGTGATTCTCGTCGCACTGTCGGGCCAGATCCTGTCCATCGACGCCAACGGCCACGCACGCCTCATGAGGATGGAGCACCATCTCCAGAGCGGTCGATCACCTTAGGTAGCCGCAAAAACCATATGAGTCACCAGCGGCTCGCTGCGATCAAAGGCGGCCTCTCGCCGGAGTACTCCACTGTGGCGTTCGTCGTTACCTCTTTGTTATCAAGCCAGCGCTCGGTACCTGGATAGGGATTGACCTGGAAGATTATATTTTTTGTCGTATTTGTCTCGCGCCTGCACCAAGAGATGTCACAGATTCTGCTTGTGTCAGGGTAAAGCCCGTGGCTAGAGTGCGAGCACGGGCCTGAGCGGTGTTGAGCGTCGACACAGGACGGCCTCCGGGGTAGGAAATCATCCTGATAGGCCGCCAGACATGAAACTCAAGTCCTGGAAACTCTGGGGCGCTGTTACTGCAGCAGGGGCGGCAATTGCCGTCAACTTCGCTACCGAGTGGAAGTACAACGCGTGGGTGTGGGCTGCGGCGCTCGTCCTGTGGGTACTGGCAGCATGCCTGGATTATATGGCTATCCAAGGTGAAAATCCTGGCCATGGAGGGCAGCAGGCTCCGCTGGCCTTGCACTGGGAGGAGCGGAACGGTAACGCCCGCCGAATGGTGTCAACCACGAGCGAGAAGGTCGCCACTGAATTCCTCAAGCGCGTCCCTCCTCCGCTGGACCCACCCCACGATCCCTCAAGCCCCAACCCCAGTCGACCTTGATACGGAGGTCTTGCCCCCATGGCCAAATCCCAGTTCCACTACGAGCTTCCGGACCACCGCGTCGAGTACGGCGTCGAGGTTGAGCTCGACTCACTCAAGATCGATGAAGACGCGCAGCGCGGGCTCAACGAGAAACGAGCGAAGAGCATCGCCAACGGGCTGATCGTAGACGCGCTCGGCTCGATCGTGGTTTCCGAGCGCGCCGACGGCAACCGGTACGTTGTCGACGGCATGCACCGAACCGAGGCCTGCAAGCTCAGGGGACTTCGGACGATCAAGGCAGAAGTCCACTACGGCCTCAGTCAGCAGCAGGAAGCAACTCTCTTCCTCATCAAGAATCGGGAGTCTGCGAAGGTCGGCACGCTGGATCAGTACAGGGTCGGCCTGACCGCTGGAGACGCGCTCTGCGTGAGCGTCGATCGAGTGCTCAGAAGTCATAATCTCCGTCTCGGGTCCAGCTCGACGAACAGCGTGGGCGCGGTTTCGGCTGTGCTCCGCATCACAAGGCAGTATGGGCCGGAGATCCTGCACCGAACTCTGACGGTGGTCCAGGCGGCCTGGGGAAGAGACAAGGAGTCTTGGGACGGCGTGATCCTGGGGGGCGTTGCGATGTTCCTCCACCGTCACGGCTCCAGCGTCGATGACGAAGAACTCGCCAAGAAGATGCTCAAGCGGGGCCTGGCGGCGCGCTGGCGCTCCGAAGCTCTGACACGAGCTTCGAACGGTGGCTACAACAACAGTGGCACTGGGTCACGAGAGAGCCAGTGCTACCAAATGGTCGTCGAAAGCTGGAACAAGGGGCGAACCGCCGCTAACCGCGTCGGCTAGCGCTCAAGACGATCGCCGTGGGTGGTCACCGTCTCGTCGTATTCTGGGGCGATCGGCTGACGCGCCGCTTCCGGTCCTCGGGCCGTGGCCGGCCCTGCCGTCCAGGTCAGATTGTCCTCTCCCTACATGGCTCTCAGGACAACGAGAAACCGGGCATCGAATTAGGCTCGATGCCCGGTTTCCTGCTGCCTAGCTAGTGTCCTGCGCCGGGAATCCGATCAAGATATGATGCGAGGCGTTCGAGGATCTCATCTGCGGTCTTGGTCCAGACGAAGGGTTTGGGGTCGTCGTTCCAGGCCTTGATCCAGGCGCGGATGTCGTTCTCCAGGGCGCGCAGGCTCTTGTGCACGCCGCGCCGCGGTTTCTGGTCGGTCAGCAGACCGAACCATCGCTCGACCTGGTTGAGCCAGGAGGAGTAGGTCGGTGTGAAGTGCATGTGGAAGCGGAGATGGGCGTCCAGCCACTTCACAACGGTCGGGTGCTTGTGGGTGGTGTAGTTGTCACAGATCAGATGGACGTCCAACTCGGCCGGGACTTTCTTGTCGATCTTGGCCAGGAACTTCTTGAATTCGGTGGCCCGGTGCCGGCGGTGGATCGAGCCGATGATCTGGCCACTGGCCACATCGAGCGCGGCGAACAAGATGGTGATGCCGTTCCTGACGTAGTCGTGCGTTCGGCGCTCGGGTATGCCGGGCATCATCGGCAACACCGGCGCGGACCGATCTAGCGCCTGGATCTGGGATTTCGTGCGTCACGAGGCGCTGATCGATCGAGTGGGGGTGAAAGACCACCATCGCTGTCTTGTCGCAGCAAGGCGGTGAAGCTGAG
>NZ_JBHLZP010000105.1:1860-21422 GCF_042429965.1 Actinoallomurus acaciae | reverse complement strand
ACGCCGGGCGACACGTCCGCGGCGGCCGGCCGGACGGGTTCGGGTGCGGTCAGGTCCTGGCGGAGCACGGAGACGTGGACGCCGCTCAGCTCGGGGCCCGGCACGGCGCCGAGCTCGTCGGCGAGCAGCGTACGGATCGCCTCGTAGCGCCGCAGCGCCTCGGCGGGCCGCCCGGCCAGGTAGAGGGCGCGCATCAGCTGCGCCCAGGCGGCCTCGCGCAGCGGAGACCGCGTGGTGAGCTCCTCGGCGACGAGGGCCGCCCTGTCGTACTCGTGCTGCTGGAGGAGCACGGTGGCGCTCAGCTCACCGGCGGCCATCCGGATCTCCTCCAGCCGGGAGATCTCGCGGGCGGCGAAGGCGTGGTTGGCGGCGTCGGCCAGGGCGGCGCCCCGCCACAGGCCCAGGCCGTTCTCGATCTCATGGCGCGCGTCGTCGAGCCGTCCCTGGGACAGCAGCTCGCGGGCGTGGGTGACCGACTGCTCGAAGCGGGTCGAGTCGCGGGTATCGGGCGGCGCGTTGAGCGTGTAGCCGGCCGGTCCGCTCACCAGCACGGTGCCCTGCCCGCGCCGCGTACGGCCCGGCTCCAGCACGGCACGCAGGCGGCTGATGTGGGAGTGGATGGAGGAGACGGCGCCCGCGGGCGGACGACCCTCCCACAGGTCGTCGCACAGGCGGTCGGCCGACACCGGGTGGCCGTCCTCGACCAGGAGGCGGGTGAGCAGCACGCGGCGCTTGGGCGGGCCCAGGTCGAGCCGGACCTCGCCGGACCATGCCTCAAGCGGGCCCAGCAGCCCGAACATGACACGGTCGCTCAATGGCTCGCCTTCCACAGTGTGGGCGCCATGACGTCGTCGGTCTCGCGTGCGCCGAGGGGGAAAGAGAGGGTCGGCCGCTGCCGATCGGCACCCGACAACATCGTGCCCCGGCTGACTGTTCACCTGACAGGTCGAAAACTAATCATTCTGTCGCGTTTCCGGCGGACTATGACTTCGCACGCTGGGGCTACGCGAAGCCGGTTGTTCATTCGAATGCTCACATCGCACGCAATGTTGTCTTAGCGTTACGGAGAAGATCATAAGGAGGGGAGGACGGCGCGGGGAACCGACGACCGACGACCAGGGATTGAAACCCGTAGCTCGACCATCCTGGAAGGAGGAGGCGCTTCCTCCTCGGCGTGCGCGCCAGGGTCCCTGCGCCAGAAACAGATGACCCCCCAAACCCGACGGTTCGCGAGTCTCGGCGAGCGGCTGCAGGCGGCGCGACACCGGTCCTTTGTCGGCCGTTCCGCGGAGCTGGAGCTGTTCCGTACGACGCTGGACCGCGCCGCCGACTCCTTCGCCGTGCAGTTCGTGACCGGTCCCGGCGGTATCGGCAAGACGACCCTGCTGCGGCGGTTCGCCCACGAGGCCGCCGAGGCCGGGCGGGTCGTGGTCGAGATCGGCGAGCACCGGCCGCCGCCGTCCCCGGAGGCGTTCGAGTCCGAGGCGATCAAGATGTTCACCGACGAGCCCGCGGTGTTGCTCGTGGATGACTTCGAGACGTACCGGCCGCTCGAAGACTGGCTGCGGGACCGGTTCCTGCCCCGCCTGCCCGCCGGTTCGCTCGTGGTCTTCGCGGACCGACGGCCGCCTGGATCCATGTGGCTGTCGGACCCGGGCTGGAAGGACGTCCTTCAGGTGATCACCCTGGGCGACTTCTCCCGCGATGACGCGGTCGCCCTGCTGACCGCGCGCGAGGTGCCGGCCGTCCGGCACCCGGCGGTGCTCTCCTTCTCCGGAGGCCATCCGCTGGCGCTGTCTCTGGCCGCGTCGGCGATGGACGACGCGGCCGGCGGCGAGGGCGCCGGATGGACGCCGTCCCACGACGTGATCGGCGCGTTGCTGACCCGCCTGGTCGGGCCGGTTCCCTCACCGCTGCACCGGCAGGCGCTGGAGGTCAGCGCCCACGTGCGGACGACGACCGAGGGACTCCTGCGCGCCGTGCTGTCGGAGGCCGACGCGGGTGCCCTGTTCGACTGGCTGCGGCGGCTGTCGTTCATGGCGTCCGTGCCGTCGGGCATCCGTCCCCACGAGGTCATCCGCGAGGCGCTCGACGCCGACCTGTCCTGGCGCGATCCGGAGCGGTACCAGGACATGCACCGCCGGCTCATCCGCCACTACGTCGGTGAGGCGCGGACCGCCCCGGACTCGCCGAGCTTCGCCCAGTTGGAGGCACTGATGTACCTCCTGTGGCACGGCTCGGGCCTGTTCGCCGAACAGGAGGAGTTCGACTTCCGCGAAGACGTCGTCCGGGCGGGCGACCGGAGAGCCGTCCTGGACATCACGCTCGCGAACAGCAACGCCGAGACGGCCGCCATCGTGGACTTCTGGCTCGAACGGCGGCCCGAGGCGTTCTCCGTCTACCGGAGTTCCGAATCGGGGGAGCCGGCCGGGTTCGTGCTGACGCTCCGGCTCACCGAACCCGACGCCGAGGAGAACGCCGTCGACCCGGTCGTGGCGGAGGCATGGTCGTACGTCCGCCGGGTGAGCCCGCTGCGCGAAGGCGAGCACCTGGCCCTCGCGCGGCTCATGCTGGCGCGCGAGGCGTTCCCCTCGCCGGTCTCGGACCTCATCGCCGCGCGGCTCGTGACGATGGCGGTGCAGGCCGAGGGCGTGGCCTGGACCTGCATGGTCGTGTCGGACCCGAAGCGCTGGCAGCGGTTCGCCATCTTCGGCGAGCAGGACCCGCTGATGGTGCGGGTCGGTGACCTTCTCTTCGGCCTGTTCTGCCGGAACTGGCAGGAGACCAGGCTCGACACGTGGCTCGAACAGCTCATGCCGCGCCGTACGCCCGCGGCCTGGCGGGCGCCCCGTCACCGCGCCGTGCGCACGTACGCCGTGCTGTCGCGGGCCGAGTTCGACGTGGCCGTCCGTGGCGCGCTGCGCTCGTGGAACCGGCCGGACGAACTGGCGAACAGCCCCCTGGTCCCGGCCCGCGTGGTCGCCGAGACGGGCGGCGAGCCGGTCGAGGCGCTGCGCAGAGTGCTGCACGAGACGGTGGAGAAACTCGCCGCCGACTCGCGTGAGGTGAAGCTGTATCGGGCGATCACGATGACGTTCATGCAGAACACCCCGACGCAGCAGGCCGCGGCGGAACGGCTGGGCCTGCCGTTCAGCACCTACCGCCGGCATCTGACCCGCGGCCTCGAACGCGTCTGTGAGCTGCTGTGGCATCGGGAGCTGCTGGGCGTGAGCGGCGTGGACGCGTCGTGACCGGGCGGGGTGTCAGCGGGACGGGTCGCGGTCGAACAGCCTCTTCGACCAGAGGTAGCCGGCCGTCGCGATGCCGACGCACCAGGCGATCGCGATGACGCCGCTGTCGCCGATCGGCCCGCCCATCAGCAGGCCGCGCAGGGTGTCGATGACCGGGGTGAAGGGCTGGTACTCGGCGAACCAGCGCAGTCCGGCCGGCATCGAGTCGGTGGGCACGAAACCACTGCCCAGGAACGGCAGGAGCATCAGCGGCATGGGCGCGTTGCTCGCGGACTCGGGGGTCTTGCTGAACAGGCCGAGCCCGACCGACAGCCAGGTCAGCGCCAGGACGAGCAGCGTGAGCAGGCCGACCGCGGCGAGCCACTCCACGAGGTCGGCGGTGGGGCGGAAACCGATCGCCAGCGCGACGGCGACGACGAGCGCCATGCTGAGCAGGTTCTGGATCACGCTGCCGACGACGTGCCCGGTCAGCACCGAGGCCCGGGAGATCGCCATGGTGCGGAACCGCGCGACGATCCCCTCGGTCATGTCCATGGCCACCGACACCGCCGTCGCCGTGGCGGCGCCGGCGATGGTCATCAAGACGATGCCGGGCGTCACAAAGTTGACGTACGCGTGCCGGCCGCCCGCGACGCCGCCGAGCCCGTTGCCCATCGTGCCGCCGAAGACGTAGACGAATATCAGCAGGAAGACCACCGGCATCCCGGCGATCATCAGGGTCATGGACGGGTAGCGCAGCATGTGGCGGAGGCTGCGGCGCAGCATCGTCGCCGAGTCGCGCGCGGACAGGGCCAGGGTGCTCATCGAACGGACTCCTTGTCGGGTCGGCCGGTGAGGGTGAGGAAGACGTCGTCGAGATCGGGGGTGTGGACCGACATCTCCTCCACCTCGATCGAATGGTCGTCGAGCCGGGCGAGCAGGGTCCGTATCGACCGGACGCCGCCGTCGCTCGGCACGCGGAGGGCGAGCCCGTCCTCATCGGCGGACACCTCGCCGAGTGCCCGCGTGGCCGACCGCAGCGCGTCGAGGTCGGCGAACCGCAGGCGGATGTGACCGCCGGGGATGAGCCGCTTGAGCTCGGCGGCCGTGCCCTCGGCGATCAGCCGCCCGTGGTCGAGCAGCGCGATCCGGTCGGCGAGCTCGTCCGCCTCGTCCAGGTACTGCGTGGTGAGGAAGATGGTGACGCCGCCCGCGACCAGGTCGGAGATGATCTGCCACATGGTGCGCCGGCTGCGCGGGTCCAGGCCGGTGGTCGGCTCGTCGAGGTAGATGACGCGCGGGTCGCCGACCAGGGTCATCGCCAGGTCGAGCCGCCGTCGCATGCCCCCGGAGTAGGTGGCGGCGGTCTTGCGCGCCGCGTCGGTCAGGTCGAACCGTTCGAGCAGTTCGGCGGCGCGGCGGCGGCCTTCCGCGCGCCTCAGGTGGTGCAGGTCCGCCATCAGGAGGAGGTTCTCCTCGCCGGTGAGGAGCTTGTCGACGGCGGAGTACTGGCCGGTGACGCCGATCGCCGCGCGTACGGCGTCGGGCTCGCGGGCGACGTCGTGTCCCGCGACGCGCACCTCGCCGCCGTCCGCGCCGATGAGCGTGGACATGATCTGCACCATGGTGGTCTTGCCGGCGCCGTTGGGGCCGAGCAGGGAGAAGATCGTTCCCTCGGCGACCTCCAGGTCGACGCCGTCGAGCACGACCTTGTCGCCGTACGACTTGCGCAGCCCCGTCGCCGTGATCGCAGGAGCGGTGGTCATGGTCCCTCTTCCGGTCGTGGTGGGTCAGGGGCGGCGGATGACGATGTCGCCGTAGCCGGTGCGCGCGTACACCTCGACGGTGCTCTCGGACTCGCCGGGGCCGTCGCCGGCCTTCAGGTCGCTGCGGACGGTGCCGTACTTGGAGCTGACGTCGAGCCAGGCGGCCGTGCCCTCACGGACCCCGAGCTCCAGCTCTCCGAAACCGGTCTCCAGCACGACCGAGCCGCGGACGACCTCGTCGATCCGGACGCTGCCGTACGCGGTCTTGGCGTTGACGGCGGACAGGGCACGGTGGACGTTGATGTCGCCGTTGGCCGTGTTCAGCCGCGCGTCCTCGGTGACCTCACCGATCGTGATGTCGCCGTTGGCGGTCTTGACCACCGCCGCGCCGTCGATCTCACCGATCCAGATCTTGCCGGTGGAGGTGCTCACGTCGATGTTCCCGTCCGACCGGGCGACCGAGACGTCTCCGGCGGACGAACGCAGCTTCAACGTGCCGGTCTGGTCGAGGCGGACGGAGCCGACGGCGGTGTCGAAGCTGGACGTGCCGATGCGGCCCTGGCTGCGGTAGCTCGCCCAGCCCTTGGCGTCGACGCGTGAGCCGGTCGGCAACTCGATCGTCACGTCGAGCGACGGCGGGCGGCCGACGAGCGCGCGAAGCTTGTTCTTGGGCCCCCTCACGAAGAGCCGGCCGCCCGCGTACTCGACCTGGGTCTGCTCGGCGGCGGTGACGTCGCTCTCCCGGGCCGGGTCGCCCGGGCGCACGTCGACGACCGTGTCGGTGCGGTCGCCGGCGTTGATCTGTACCCGGCCGGACGGGATGTCGATGACCGCGGTGATGGGTTCGGGGGTGTCGTATGTCGGCATGGCGGTGCCCTCTCAGTGGCGTCGGCCGGTGGTCCGGTACGGGAGATGGAGGCGGGTGGCGTCAGCGGACCCAGCCCGTGTAGCGCTGTCCGAGCTGCGAGCCGCCGCCCGGGCGGCCGCCGCCCTGGTCGCCGAGTTCGAGGGCGACGGTCACGGCGCGGACGAGCCAGGCGTTGACCGACAGCCCCATGCGGTTCGCCGCCTCGTCGATGCGCGGCTTGAGATGTTCGGGGAGGCGCAGGGTGATCCTCGACGTGCCGCCGCCCTCCTCGGGCTCCGACGCGGCGGGCGGCCGTACGCCCATCGTGACCTCGATCGCGCCGGCGAGCGCGCTCCGCAGACCGCCCCGTGACGTCTCATCTGACGTCACCTCGGTCGGCGGTGGCGTCACAACGAAGTCAGGGTCGCGTCCGCGCAGGCGCACCTCGACCGAGCCCGGCGCCAGGTCGGTGGTGATCTCGTCCGCGGCGGCCGACAGCGCCTCGAGCATGGCGAGCCTGGCGGCCGACTCGAGCGCCGTGCTGAGCCGTTCGGCGATGGCGCGGACGTCATCTCCCCCGGCCTCGGCGGCGACCGCGAGCTCGCGGCGGAGGTTGGCGATGTACGGGGTGAGATCCATGACGTCATCATGACATCACTGCGACGTCATTACAAGTGGTGGCATGTCGATGTGACGTCACCGCGCGGACAGGACGTCACATCATCGGCGAACGCGAAGTCGGCCGCAGGACTCCGGGCGTGGCGGCCCGGTCAGGCCTCTTCGTCCTCGGCGCTCTCCAGCTCGTGGGCCTGCGCGGCGAGGGCCTCGCGCTGCCGGCGCACTTTCAGCACGCGCTCGTTGGCCGACACGTGCTTGTACGGCTCGGCCGGCACGACCGGGACGCCCCTCTCGGCGGCGGCAGCAGCCAGGGCCTCGCCCACCTGGGGCAGCGTGCACAGCGCGAGCGCGGAGAACAGGCCGGTGGTCGACTGCTTGTTCCGCTGGATCCGCCCGCGATGGACGATCTCGCAGGCGACGTGTTGCGGTGCGTCTTCCTCTTCCGCCGCCTCGATCTGCTCTTCGAGGTCGACCGTCATGGCGAGCAGAACCTGAAGGACCTTGGTGACCGCCCACTTGCGGCCGGGAACCGGAGGCAGCCGGGTGCGCAGGTCGTCGATCGCGAAGTCCCAGACGGCGCCGACGGCGAGTTCCGCGAGGCTGCGGGTGCGGATCTCGGTGACCTTGCCCCACGCGACCGTGTCACCGTCGAACCCGATCTCGTCGGGCCCGATCTCGATCGCGCCGAGCCGGTCGAGCGGTGCGAGAAGCCGGCCCGTCAGGCGAGGCGCCTTCGGGTGCGCGGCGACGATCCCGCCGATCGACAGCTTCCACGTCTCGGCCAGCGGAAGCGCGGGCGGCCGGACGGACTTGAGCTGGTTCAGGACCCAGTCGTCGGCCTGTCTGGCGGTCGCCACGGCGTTTCGGCCGGCGGACTGGACGGCCTCCTTGTCCAGACTCGCGGCCTTCTCCCGGCCCGCGTTCGCGGCGTCCCGGCCCTTGTCCAGACCCGCGCCGGCCGCCTCCCGGCCCTTGTCCAGGCCCGCGCTCGCCGCGCGCCTGGCGTCGCCCACCCGATCTCTCAGACCCATGACTGTGCCGTCCCGCCGTCGATCATTCTGCATGCATCATGCCGTACGGGTCCGCGTGCCGGTTCCACGGCCTGAAGGCCGCCGCGTCCTGCGACGAGTCCGTCCGAGCACCGCGTCTCGAGGCGTCGCCGGCCGGCTCGGAACGCCGTCACCATCGCGGCCGGGAGGGTAGGACGCCCGGTCATCCACCGTTCGCCCGGTCTCGGGCGGCCTTTGGGTGCGGCTCCACGACACCGGAGGCGGCGGGCCGCTCGTGCCGATGGGCGGCCGACCAGGCGAGCAGTGCCAGAACGCAGAACCCGGCTGCGGCCGTGGAGGCGCCGCCCCAGCCCCAGCGGTCGTACGCCGCCGTGCCCGCCGTCGTGCCGAGTGCTCCGCCGACGAAGTAGACGGTCATGTACACGGTGGTGATCCGCGACCGGGCTCCGTCCACCAGGTCATAGAGCACCGCCTGGTTGGTCACGTGCACGGCCTGGCTGCAGGCGTCCATGAGCAGCGCGCCGGCGACCAGCCAGGCCGGCCCGTATGTGCCGGCGGCGAGCACGCCGAAGGAGCCCAGCAGCAGGACGAGGGCGGCGCCGGTGATCGGCCACGCCAGGTTCCGGTGCCGGTCCAGCAGCCGTCCGCCGATGAGCACACAGCCCGCGCCCGCCGCGCCGACCAGCGCGAAGAGCCCGATCTCGGTCTGCGTGTAGCCGAACGACCGGCCCGCCAGCAGAAACGTCACCGTCGTCCAGAAGCAGCTGAACGCGGCGAACTGGGCCGCGCCGACCAGCGACCGCCAGCGCAGCACCGGCTCGCTCCGCGCCAGTCGTACGACGGCGCGCATCTGGGCGAGATAGCCGATCCCGACCTCGCGGGCGCCGGCCGGCAGCACGCGGCCCACCGTGATCGCGGTAACGGCCATCAGCACGGCCGCGACGGCGTAGACGCCGCGCCATCCGGCCGCGCCGGCCACGACGCCGGCGAACGTACGGGAGAGCAGGATGCCGAGGAGCAGGGCGCCCATCAGCGTGCCGATGATCCCGGCGCGCTGGTGGGGAGAGGCGAGGGTGGCGGCGTACGGGATGAGCATCTGCACCACGACCGAGGAGAGGCCGATGAGCACGGCCAGCGCGCTCAGCACGCCCAGACCCGGCGCGGCGGCGGTGGCCGCGAGCGCCACCGCGTCGATCGCCAGCAAGGCGGTGAGCAGGGGCCGGCGGGCGACGATGTCGCCGAGCGGCACGACCAGCAGCAGCCCGGCGGCGTACCCGAGCTGCGTCGCGGTGACGAGCGCGCCGGCGGAGGACTGGGACGTCCCCAGATCGTGGGCGATGCCATGGACCAGCGGCTGCGCGTAGTAGATGTTCGCGATCGTGACGCCGCAGGTCAGCGCCAGCAGCCGGACCAACGTGCGCGACAGGGCCATGATCGCTTCCTCCCCGTCCGGGCTTGTCGGCCGCCTCCGGCACCCTAGTCCGGCGATAGGACGCCGGCGAGGGCCGGGGCGTCCGTCGTCGGTCAGTGTCGAAAGCCGTACCGGCCGCGAAGGCGGACGAAGCAGGCCGGGATCAGGATCCTCCGGCGCTCCAGCCCGGCCGCCGTGCGCTCGAACAGCACCACGTCCTCCCGCCCGCCCGGTCCGATGGGCTGCACGAGCCGGCCGCCGGGCCGGAGCTGCCCGGCCAGCGGCGCGGGCACTTCGGGGTGGGCGGCCGACACGATGACGGCGTCGTAGGGAGCACGTTCCGGCACACCGCCGCTGCCGTCGCCGACGCACGGCTCGACGTTGGTGACGCCCAGCCGGGCGAGGTTCCGGCGAGCCTGCCGGGACAGGTCGGGCCACCACTCGATGGTCACGACGTCCGCGCAGAGACGTGCCAGCAGCGCGGTCTGGAAGCCCAGGCCGGTGCCGACCTCCAGCACGTGTTCGCGCCCTTCGAGGCGGAGGCCTTCGATCATCCGTGCCGACAGCGACGGCTGCGTCGTGACCTGCCCGTGGCCGATCGGGAGGGGCACGTCATCGTAGGCGCGCTCGACCTGGTCGGCGGGCACGAACTCGGCGCGCGGCGTCGTCCGGACGGCCTCGATCACCCGCTCGTCGCGGATCCCCGCCGCCCGTACGAGCCGGACCAGACCCTCCGGACGGGGAGCCGCGGTCACCTCGCTCTTCTCCCGCGGGTGCAGACGAACGTCACGGGTCCCGGACGATCATCCGCTCGTTGATCCTGCAGTGACGGAACCATCGCTTGCAGATGGCGTTCTGTGTGGCGGTCTGGCCGCCGATGTTCTGGTTCGTGATGTTCTGGTTCCCGCGGATCACCGACGGGTCGTTCACGTCGAAACTGTTCTTGTTGAACCTCCCGTTCCCGGCGTGACTGATGACGCTGCTGTTCCCGCGGGTGGAGCCGGCTCCGCCGCCACCGGTGGGGGTCATCGCCGCACTCACGCCGGGCGCCGGTGCCAGCGCGGCCGCCATGACGGTGGCCGCCGCGACCAGTGCGCCCCGGGTCGTCCGGCTGAACGGTCCCAGCGTGCGGTGATGGGCCATGGCGCGGTGATACCCGCACCCGTACGACGATCACCGGCGCGGGTGATACGGGGCGCCGATGATTACTGGCTCTTTGCCGTCAGGGTGCTGGATAACGCGCTAAATCCCCACTCTCGGGACATCAGCCGCGCCGGTCGGCGTCCTGTGTGCGGAGCGCGTTGAGGATGGTCTGGTGGGTGATCCAGCCGACGATGGCGGTCCTGTCGTCGTCCAGCACGGGAACACCCGTGCCCTGCGTGGTGACGAGCACGTGCAGAACGTCGGCGAGGGCGTCGTGGGCGACGACGGGGGTCGGCAGTTCGGCAAGGTCGCCGATCGTGGCGGGTGGGCGGTCGCCGTCGGTGAGCGCCTCGGCGGCGGCGCGGGCGGTGACCGTGCCGCGGTACCGGCCGTCGGACGCGGTCACGGGCAGGACGCCGTGGTCGGAGGTGACCAGCACGCGGGCCGCCTCCTCCAGCGCGGTTGTGTCGGGAAGCGACGGGGGGACGGGCTCCATCACCTCGCCGACCGGCGTGGTGGCCAGCGGGTTCACCGGCTCGTGGGCGTCGAGGTGGACGCCCCGGCGCCGGAGCTTGAGCGTGTAGATCGTGTCGCCGGACAGCACACGGCTGACGACGGTCGCCAGGACGATGGCGAGCATGAGCGGCAGGATGATCGAGTACTCACCGGTGAGCTCGAACATGATGATCACTGCGGTGATCGGCGCGCGGGCCGCTCCGGCGAACACCGCTCCCATGCCCACCAGCCCGTACGCCCCGGGGGAGGTGGCCAGGCCCGGAGCCAGGTGATGCGCGACGATGCCGTACGCGCTGCCGGCCATGGCGCCCATGAACAGGCTGGGCGCGAAGACGCCTCCCGAGCCGCCGATACCGATGGTGAGGCTGGTCGCGAGGGCCTTGCCGACCAGCAGCAGGAACAGGAAGCCGACGAGGTAGCGGCCGCCGATGGCGTTCTCCAGGACGGGATAGCCGACGCCGTACATCTGGGGCAGCGCGAGGAGCAGGCCGCCGAGGGCCAGTCCGCCGACGGCCGGGCGGAGCCACTCGGGGCCGCGCCAGGCCCGGTCGCACAGGTCCTCGATGAGGTAGAGCACGCGGGTGAACCCCACACCGGCCGCTCCGGCGAGCACTCCCAGCAGAGCGTACAGCAGATACTCGGCCGGGTGGCTCACGTGGAAGGCGGGCAGTCGCAGGAACGCGGTGTCGCCGAGCGCGGCGCGGCCGACGACGCTGGCGGTCACGCTCGCCAGCACGACCGCGCCGAAGGACTCCGCGGTGAAGTCGCGCAGGATGAGCTCCATCGCGAAGAACACCCCGGCCAGGGGCGCGTTGAACGTGGCCGCGATCCCGCCGGCGGCGCCGCAGGCGACCAGGACGCGAAGCCGGTTCTCGGTCAGCCGCAGGGCCTGTCCGATGCTGGAGCCGAGGGCGGATCCGATCTGCACGATCGGGCCCTCGCGGCCGACCGAGCCGCCCGACCCGATGCACAGCGCCGAGGCCAGGGATTTGACCACCGCGACTTTCGGGGCGATCCGCCCGCCGCGCTGGGCCACCGCGAACATGACCTCGGGCACCCCGTGGCCGCGTGCCTCGCGCGCGAACCGCTGCACCAGCGGCCCGTACAACAGCCCGCCGACGACCGGGGCCAGTAGGACGAACCAGGGTCCCAGCCAGGACAGACGCGGGTTGGACGCGTGTCCCGCCGCCGAGTAGTCGGCGTGTCCGGAGAACAGGTGGGTGAACGTCACGATCAACCAGCGGAACGCGATCGCGCCGAGCCCGGCGCCGGCACCGACCACCAGCGCCGTCACCAGCAGTCCGGACGGCGCCTCCCGCAGGCTCGTGGCGGCGGCCGCGAGACCCCGCCGCGCGCGGATCGGCCCGCGTCCCTCGTGGGCGGGGGAGGTGGGGGGACATGCGGAGACGCGAGGTTCTTTGCCGGGGGACATAATTGCATTATGCAATGTTCGCCGGTGCGGGATGTACCGGCCCCGGGACCCGCGACGGGCCGGTCGTCAGATGTCGCTTCGACGAGTACTCGGCCTGCTCAGCGCGAGTCGCCGTGTGCCGAGGTGACCGGTGCCTGGAGCAGGCCGACGATCGCGTCGATCATTCCGGTGGCCGCTTCGTGCCAGGTGGCGCGGGCGGTGGGCAGTCCGTCGGCCAGGGCGCGTTCGCGCTCGGCGGTCATGTGCACCATCAGCTGGCGGATCATCTCGTCGCGTTCGGCACGCACCTCGGCGGGCAGTTCGGGGAGGCACCGCTTCGTCTCCTCCACGGCCCGGCTCAGTGACGGTGACGTGAGCGACTCGGCGGTCATGATGTCGCGCAACTCCGGATCGGTCATCACCTGCGCGGCGAACCGGGCGAACCAGCTGGGGCTGTCCAGCGTGGCCAGGTGCTCGGCGTTCGGGCGTACGAAGCAGGCGATCCAGTCGCGAAGATCCGTGGAGCCGGTGGCCTCGGTCACCATCCGTACGCGGATGCGCTCGATGTCCTCGGTGTGCCGGCGCACGATCGCGCGGACCAGGTCGGTCTTGGTGCCGAAGTGGTAGTTGACGGCGGCGTTGTTGCCCTGCCCGGCGGCCTCGCTGATCTGACGGTTGGACACGGCGAACACTCCGTGCTCGGCGAACAGCCGCTCGGCCGCGGCAAGGATCGCCTCTCGCGTCGCCTGCACTCGCTCGGCGCGTGCCGTTCCGCCCGCCATGTTCGCCTCCTCGCCGTCGTACCGGCGGACCGTGCGGTCCTCCGGCGACCCGTCCTTCGCCTCGTCTGCGGATTCTCCGCCGCGGCGGCGGGGTCCGAGGGAGCGTAACCGGTCGAGCGGCGCGCCGAGCACCCGCCCGAGAGCGGCGGGCGCGCGTGTCCCTCTTCGCCCGCGCGCGTCGCTCTTCTCCCCGGCGCGACCTGCTGCAATCAGTGAAGCTCTTCCGCTATGCTAAGTCAATCAGTTGATTTAAAATCGAGCGCCAGGCACGCTCCCCCGATGGAGGTTCGCGCACCTCGTGATGCCGGGCGATCGACGCGAGTTCCGCCGCATCGGCACCCCTGGACATATGTACGGAGGCTCGACCCATGTCCCACGCCCAACCCCCCTCGCCAGGGGTGGCTGCCCCGCCGCGGACGAACATCGTCGTCGCGGTCCTCGCCTTCGGCGGGATCGTGGTCTCGCTGATGCAGACGCTCGTGGTGCCGATCGTCCCTGAGCTTCCGCGGCTGCTGCACGCCACCGCGTCGAACGCCGCCTGGGCCGTGACCGCCACCCTCTTGGCCGCCGCCGTCGCCACCCCCGTGATGGGACGCCTCGGCGACATGTACGGCAAGCGCCTCATGTTGCTGGTCAGCCTGGTCGTGTTGGTGGCCGGGTCGGTCGTGTGCGGTTTCAGCAACTCCCTGACCCCGATGATCGTTGGGCGGGTCCTGCAGGGCATGGCGTCCGGCGTCATCCCACTGGGCATCAGCATCATGCGCGACGAGCTGCCCGCCGAGCGGCTCGCCGGCGCCACGGCGCTGATGAGCGCCTCCCTGGGGGTCGGCGGAGCGCTGGGCCTGCCCGCCGCCGCGCTCATCGCCGACCGCTACGACTGGCACGTGCTGTTCTGGGTCTCCGCCGGTCTCGGCGCCCTCGTCACCTTGCTGGTCCTGGCGTTGGTGCAGGAGTCGAAGGTGCGCAGCGGCGGGCGGTTCGACCTGCTCGGCGCGATCGGCATGGCGGCCGGCCTGGTCTGCCTGCTGTTGGGGATCTCCAAGGGGGCCGACTGGGGATGGACCAGCGGGACGACCCTCGGCATGTTCGGCGCCGCCGTCGTCATCCTGTTGCTGTGGGGCTGGTTCGAGCTGCTCTCCGGGGAGCCGCTGGTGGATCTGCGCACCACCGCGCGCCGTCAGGTGCTGTTCACCAACCTCGCCTCGGTGGCCACCGGCTTCGCGATGTTCGGGACGTCCCTGATCCTGCCGCAGCTGCTCGAGCTGCCCAAGGCCACCGGGTACGGCCTGGGCCAGTCCGTGCTGCACGCCGGCCTGGTCCTGGCCCCGACGGGCCTGGTGATGATGGCCATGGCCCCGCTGTCCGCCCTCATCACCAAGAGCATGGGGCCGAAGGTGACCCTGATGCTCGGCGTCCTGATCGTGGGCGCCGGCTACGGGCTGAGCATCGTGATGCTGCACGCCGTCTGGGAGCTCCTGGTGACCTCCTGCATCATCGGCGCCGGCATCGGCTTCGCCTACGGCGCGATGCCCGCGCTCATCATGGGCGCCGTGCCCGCATCCGAGACGGCCGCCGCCAACAGCCTCAACTCCCTGATGCGGTCCCTCGGCACGTCGATCTCCAGCGCGGTCGCCGGCGCCGTACTGGCCAAGATGACCACCACCTTCGGCAGCGTCGCCCTGCCCTCCCTGGAGGGTTTCCGCACGGTGATGGCGATCGCCGGTGGCTCCGCCCTCCTCGCCTTCCTGCTCACGCTGTTCCTGCCCCGCCGCCGGGCCGCCGTCGCGTCGGCGATGCCCACGAGGACACCCGAACCCGTGGGCGTGCCCGCGGCGCCGCTGCCGATGCGGGCGACCGTCTCCCCACGGGTCGGCGGCGGGTCTTCGACGTACGCGCCGGCGTTCGCCGCCGCCGGGGCCGTTCCGGGCGATGGGGCGAGCGCCGGGATTCTGGTCGGCGGGCGTGTCCACAGCGCGAACAACACGCCGGTGACCGGGGCCGCCGTGACGCTGATCTCGCTGGAGGGACAGCAGCTCGGCCGGTCGCTGGCGCAGAGCGACGGCTCCTACGGCATCGGTGTGCCGCGCGCCGGCTCGTACTTTCTGATCGCCTCGGCCGCGGGCCACAAGCCCCATGCCTCGACGATCGTCGTCGGCGACATGCCCGTGCCGTACGACATCCTGCTCGGGAGCGGCAGCGGCCTGGCCGGTACGGTGCGGGCCGCGGACAGCGGGGCACCGGTCGCCGGCGCGGTCATCGTCGTGACCGACGTCCACGGTGACGTCCTGACCACCGGGCAGTCCGACGCGCTGGGCGAGTTCACCGTCGACGACCTGACGCCGGGGATCGTCACCCTCGCGGTCAACTCGCCCAAGCACCGGCCGCTGGCCCTGCCCGTCGAGATCGAGAGCGGGCAGACCACCCGCGTCGACGTCCGCCTTGAGCCGGGGGCACAGGTGCGGGGCACGATCCGCGGAGGAGGCGCACCACTCAGGGACGCGCGCGTGACGATCGTCGACGCCGCGGGCAACGTGGTCGCCACCACCACGACCGGGCTCGACGGTGAGTACGCCTTCGCCGACCTGGACGGCGGCGTCTACACGGTCGTCGCGACCGGCTACCGGCCACAGTCCGCCGAGGTGGTCGTGACCGGCGGCGACGTCGACGGCCACGACCTCGAACTCGCCCCCGGCGACGAATAGCCGCCCCGGCCCGCGGGCGCCCCGTCGCAGGGGCGCCCTCCTCGCCGGGGTGCGCCGCCTGCCGCCCCCGGCCGTACGGAAGAAGAGAAGAGAGACGCCATGCCCCTCAGCGCGCGAGTTCGTGCCCGCAACGGCTGGGCCGTGCCCAGTGCGGTGCTCACGGTGACCGACATGACCGGCGCGCAGATCATGCGTGCGGAGGCCGACGC
The DNA here is from genome assembly GCF_042429965.1 of Actinoallomurus acaciae. Classification (NCBI taxonomy): domain Bacteria; kingdom Bacillati; phylum Actinomycetota; class Actinomycetes; order Streptosporangiales; family Thermomonosporaceae; genus Actinoallomurus; species Actinoallomurus acaciae. The sequence goes on along the minus strand of NZ_JBHLZP010000105.1, from coordinate 5,777 downwards.
CGAGGGCGCCATCGCCGACGACACCCCCCTGGCCCCGGGCCGCTACACCGTCATCGCCACCGCCCCCGGCTACACGCCCGCGGCGTCGACCGCGCTCGTCACCACCAGTGGCCGCGCCGAACTCGGCCAGATCGTGCTCGGCCGCCAGGGCGGCGCCGAGCTGCCCCCGCCGGGCCCGTGGACCATCGACCCGGCCCACTCCTCCGTGGCGGCGGTGGCCCAGCATCTGGGGCTGTCCAGCGTGCGCGGCCACTTCACCGACTTCGGCGGGCGCATCGAGATCGCCCCGGACGCCGACAAGTCCCGGGTCGAGGCGGTGATCCGCGCCGCCTCGATCGACACCCGCAACGGCATGCGCGACGACCACCTCAGGACGGGCGACTTCCTGGCCGCCGAGCAGCATCCGGAGATCACCTACCGCTCGACCGGCCTGACGCCCGCCGGTCCCGACCGCTGGACCGTCCACGGCGAGCTCGGCCTGCGGGGCGTCACCCGCCCCGTCGACCTGGACCTCACCTACCTCGGCACCGGCCCCGACCCCTGGGGTGGCGTCCGCGCCGCCTTCCGCGCCACGACCGAGCTGCGCCGCGAGGACTTCGCGATCACCTACAACCAGATCCTCCAGACCGGCATGGCGATGGTCGGCACCACCCTGAAGGTGGAGCTCGACATCCAAGCGGTGCAAGGGGAGGCTCTGCCGCAGGCCTGAGCAGCGGAGGGGCGTACGAACTTGTTCGTAACGAACATGTTCGTTATGGTGTGGTCATGGCTCCGAGAACCCGTGCGCCCCGCAGCCGCCGCGAGCGGCCCGCCAAGCCCGCCCTCACCTACGAGGGCATCGTCGCCACCGCGGTCCGGCTCATGGAGGACGAAGGTCTGCGGCGGGTCACCATGCGGCGGCTGGCGCAGGAGCTCGACACCGGGCCGGCGTCGCTGTACGTGTACGTGGCCAACACCGCCGAGCTGCACGCGGCGATCCTGGAAGAGCTGCTCGGCGCCGTCGACCTGACGCCGGCCGCCGCGCGGGGAGACTGGCGCGACCGGCTCGCCGCCGTGCTCGGCTCCTACACCCGGGTCCTGTTCCAGCACCCCGACCTCGCCCACTCCGCGCTGGTCGCCCGCCCGTCGGGCCCGAACTACCTGGCGCTGGTCGAGGCGATCCTCGCCCTCCTGCACGAGGGCGACGTGCCGGACGGGCAGGCCGCGTGGGGTGTGGACGTGCTCCTCCAGGTGGCCACCGCCACCGCGGCCGAGCAGTCCGTACGCGACCGCGACGCCGCCGCCGAGGACGAACACCTCGCCCTCATCGCCGCGCTGCGCGCGGTCTCGGCCGAGACGCATCCGCGGATCGCCGCCCTCGCCGACGACCTCGTCTCCGGCACTCCCGAGCAGCGCCTGACCTGGATCTTCCGCGCCGTGATCAACGGAGCCCGCGCCACTCCGCGGACAGCGGACTGACATCACGTCCGTACGTCCGCGCCCTCAGCGAACGAAAGGCAACCCTCATGACCGCACCCCACCACCCCATCGCCGTCATCGGCGCCGGCCTCGGCGGCCTGACCCTCGCCCGCGTCCTGCACGCAGGCGGCGTCGAGACGCCCGTCTTCGACCTCGACGCCGACCGCCACGCGCGCACTCAGGGCGGCATGCTCGACATCCACGAAGAGTCGGGTCAGGCCGCCCTGCGCGCCGCCGGGCTCCACGACGACTTCCGCGCGCTGGTGCTCCCCGGCGGGGAGGCCATGCGGATCCTGGACAAGCACGCCACCGTCCTCATGGAACGGCGCGACGAGGACTCCGGCCACACCCGCCCGGAGGTCGACCGCGGGCTGCTCCGCGACCTGCTGCTGGACTCCCTCCCGGACGGGACGGTGCGCTGGGACTCCAAGGTCGACGCCACCCGTACCCTCGGCGACGGCCGGCACGAGGTCACCCTCGCCGACGGTGCCGTCTTCACCACGGACCTGCTGATCGGGGCGGACGGAGCCTGGTCCAGGGTCCGCCCGCTCGTCTCCGGCGCCCGGCCCGCCTACACGGGGGTGTCCATGGTCGAGTTCGATCTCCGGGACGCGGACGTGCGCCACCCGGAGGCCGCGGCCGTGGTCGGCGGCGGCATGCTCTTCGCCCTCTCCGACGGCCGGGGATTCCTCGCGCACCGGGAGTTCGACGGCAGCCTCCACATCTACGCCACCGTCAGGGCCGACCGGTCCTGGCTCGACGGCATCGACTTCACCGACGCCGAGACGGCGAAGAAGGCCGTGCTGGAGGAGTTCGCCGACTGGCACCCCGACCTTCGCGCCCTCGTCTCCGACGCCGACGGCGAACTGGTGCCCCGTTCGATCGTCGCCCTGCCCGTCGGCCACCGGTGGGACCGGGTGCCGGGGGTGACCCTGCTGGGCGACGCGGCCCACGTGATGTCGCCGTTCGCCGGCGAGGGCGCCAACATCGCCATGCTGGACGCCGCCGAACTCGCCCAGGACCTCCTCCGCCACCCCGGCGACACCGAGACCGCGCTGGCCGCCTACGAGGAGGCCATGTTCGACCGCGCCGAGGAGGCCGCCGCCGGTTCAGCCGCCAACCTCGACCTCTGCCTCGCCGACGACGCGCCCCGCGGCCTGGTCGCCCAGTTCGCCGCCGCTACCCCTGGGGCGAACGGCTGATCAGACGCCGGAGGAGAGCACGGCTCTCCTCCGGTGGGAGGGCCTCGTCCTGCTCGATGCGGTTCCACGTGTCGGTGAGGTCCACGGCGGCGAAATGGGTGCCCAGTGCGCTGTGGACGAGCGCGAGCCGGTCGCTGACCTCAGGGAATTCGAGCAGGTCGAAGGGGTTCGCACGCGCCTCGTAGAACCGCGCGCCACGCGGGACCACCCGGACCGTGGTGTCCGGACGCAGGCCCAGGTCGAGGAGGTGGCGCAGCTGGTCCACCATGACCTCGGGCTCGGAGAGCTGCAGGGTCAGCGCGCCCTCGTCGATGATCACATCAAGGTCGCGGCGCCGGCCGCCGGGGCGGTGGCGCTGGCGGTTGTCCAGCAGGTCCCATTCGGCGTCCACGTCGCATTCGGGGTCGATGCGGGGGGCGACGTGGCGGACATAAGCCTCCGCGCGCGCCAGGTACGGGACGGTCAGCACGCCGTAGGTGCGGATGACCGAGGCTTCCGACTCCATGATCAGTACGTCGCGGGTGGCGGGTTTCAACCGTTCGGCGTGGGCGTTCAGCCACTCGGGTCCGTTCGGCCGGGCCGCCAGATCGATCACCACCTCGGCCACCATGGACCCGCGGACCTGGTAGCGATCCATCATCCGCTCCACCTCGACGGGCGAGGGCCACGCGAACCCGGTCTCCACCCGGATCAGCCAGTTCGGCCGGCATCCGAGCTGCACCGCCGCCTCGTCGTACGACAATTCAAGGAATTCCCGAATTGTCCGTAAGTAAAGCCCGAGCCGGCGTGCATTGATGTTTGGTTCGCCATGGTCTATAGGCATGAGGATCTCCCACTCCATTGTCGTGCGGTATGGACCCAATATGCCACTCGGGGTCTCGGCGAAGCGCATGATCGCCGCATTCGTCGGTGTCGTCGCGGGTGGACGACACGCCGGTGGGGAGTCGATTTCGGCGTTCTTGTGTGAGCGGAGAATTCCGCTCACACAAGAACTCTCCCCGCTTCGGATCGTGAGATCGAATTCCCCGACACTCACGGAACTTTCAAGCCGTCGGTCATCCCCACTGGCCGGGCTGGTAGTCGCCGGCGGGCTGCCGGGTGATGGCGTTCATCCGGTTGTAGGCGTTGATGAGGGCGATGAGGGATACCAGGGCGGCGAGTTGGTCTTCGTCGTAGTGTTCGGCGGCGTTGGTCCAGGCTTCGTTGGTGACGCCGCCGGCGGTGTCGGCGAGGCGGGTGCCTTGTTCGGTGAGTTCG